>CATZYY010000056.1 GCA_958426425.1 uncultured Oscillospiraceae bacterium | reverse complement strand
GGATTCCGTCCTCCGCATCCAGAATCGGCTCTTTGAGATCACCGAGGACGCACCAGACAGCGTCCACTTCTGCACAGAGTGCGCGCTCATCGGTCAGGGACTGGAGGAGCAGGTGGAAACATTCCTCACCGCACACCCCGACACCGTGCTGGTCATCATCGATACCCTGCAGATGGTTCGACCAGTCCACGACGCCACCTATGCCAATGACTACCGGGATCTGTCTGTGCTCAAGCGGCTGGCGGACAAGCACGGCATTGCCATCCTGCTCATCCACCATCTGCGGAAGGAAAAGGCGGAGGATGTGTTTCACCGGATCTCCGGCACCACGGGAATCAGCGGCGCAGTGGATTCCAGCTTCACTCTGGTGGAAGAACGGCGCGGCAGCGGCAAGGCCAGGCTGACTTGTATCGGTCGTGACATCGAGTACCGGGAACTGGAACTCCAGCGCAGCGGCGACAATGTGTGGGAGTTGGTCTCGGACAGCAGAGAAGAGCCCGTGCCGCAGGAGGAACGGATCGTTATTCTTCTCTCTGCATTTATGAGTGCCGGAGCATTATTTATCGGCACTCCCACGGAACTCTCTGAAAGGATCGACCCTGACAGAACAGAAGGAGTCACGCCTAAGAAAATCTCCAGGATGATCTTACAAAGTGCTGAGGCTCTAAGAAAAGTCGGAATTGCGGCAGTGGTTCGCCGCAGCAACGGAAAACGCGTGATCGAACTGCACCGTGCCGATAGTGTCGATTTGGAGGGTGCCGGAGAAATTGTCCCTATCGACCCTGCTGTCATTGACCAACCGTCTGGAGAGGGTGCGGCGGGGGCCGGGGCTACGAATTCCTCCCATTTGGGAGGGCAAGCAGAGCCTTCGTCCGACTTTGTCGGACTTGGCGCCGCCGGAAACCGGCGGATTCCGGGCGGAAGCCCGGGCCCACTTTGAGAACGGAGGTGCCGCATGAAACAGAAAAAGGAAGTGCGGATTACGCTTCGGCTCACGCAGGAGCAGTACGACAGCATTGCAGCAAAAGCGGAAACGTCCCAGATGCCGGTGGGTGCCTATGTGCGTGCGGCAGCTCTGCGGCACAGAGTGGTGGTGATCGATGGGCTGAAAGAGATCACCCATGAACTCAAGGGCATCGGACGCAGCATCAACCAGCTGGTGGTGCTGTGCAATATGGGCAGGATCAAGGAAGTCCATCTGGGGGATGCGTGGCAGTCGCTCAGCCAGGTCTATCTGAAATTGCAGGAACTGACCGACCGGGAGGTGCGCTGATGGCAACCGTCACATTCATCAAATACCAGAAGCAATCCGCCGGAGCACTTCGCGGCGTGGCGGGTTATGTGTCCCAAAAGCAGAAAACAGAGCAGGAGGACGGCTGGCAGCTGGTCAGTGGGCAGAACTGCACGCCGCAACTGGCCGCCCAGGAGTTCCTTGCCACCCGGCAGATGCACCGGAAGGACAGTCCGGTCTGGTTCTATCACTATGTTCAGTCCTTCTCCCCCAACGAGGAGATCACCGGAGCCTTGGCGCACCAGGTGGCTCGGGAATTCGCGGAGCAGGCGTGGCCGGACAGCGAGGTCCTCATCGCCACCCACACGGACGCTGAACACATCCACTCCCATTTCATTGTGAATGCGGTCTGTTATAAGTCCGGGAAGATGCTCCGCCAGGGGCCCAACACCTTGAACGGTCTGCGCACACTCTCCGACGGACTCTGCCTGAAACACAGCCTTTCCGTTTTGCCTAAGCAACAACAGAGAAAGGCCAAGGGCATGAGCAGTCGGGAATACCGCTCCGCTGCCAAGGGCGAGAGCTGGAAGTTCCGGCTGATAAATACCATCGACCAGTGCATGCGATATGCTTCCACCAGAGAGGAATTCATCTCTCTGATGGAGAGTGAGGGGTATCAGGTACGCTGGACGGACAGCCGGAAGAACATCACCTACACCACACCTACAGGAATGAAGTGCCGGGACGACCGGCTCCACGATGAAAAGTACACCAAGGAGGTCATGGAATATGAGTTTCGAATCCGGGCAGCGCTTGCCCATGGAGGAATTGAAGCGGCGGAACGCGATACCAGCCCAAACCTGTCCCAGCAAAGAGGAGTGGCAGGAGCTGCTCCACCGGCTGGACGAGCTGGAGCGGCACACAGCGGCCCATACAGCCCTTCTGCGGAAGGTTTCCAGCCAGAGGGAGCCGTGCCCCACCCAAGCGCAGATGGAGGCACTGACGCGGGATGTGGCGGAAGTACAGCGGCTGCTGCGACAGGCTGGGAAGAAGAAAGAGATTTCTATTTCGCCTCCCAGTCTGGAGACAGCGATGTCTGTGCTGCTGTGGCTGGCCCTGATCTTGCTGGGGACTATGGTGGGTATGGTGGTCTTGCAGGTGATCTGGTCCGGCTTGGCCGCTCTCTGGAGCGTGATCAAGCTGCTGATCCCGTAAGAGATGCCACCGCCATGCACCGGCACACGGACCGCAAGGTACTGCTCCAGGAGCGGGAGCTGAAGATCGCCATGGGCCACAGAGAGGACGATCACGAAGACGAACTAACTTGGAAACAGAGCATGTAAAGGAGGATGATCACATGAGTTATCAGCAGGCGATGTATAATCGGGAGCATCCCCGATACACCGAGCCGACAGAGTACATCACGATGAAGGTGGACGGACTGATTGTTGCCCTCCGCTTCAAAAATACCATCACTCACCCTGATACGGTGTCTAAAATTGAGCAGACGCTGTTGATGGCACAGGACTTTGAAAATCTGAACAAGCATGCTTGATTCAGTAGACTTTTTACCAGTGGTGTGGGATACTGTGTGTGCATATGAACCTTGACAACTGAATGACAGCAAACCATATGCACCGCAGTCCTACACCAGAAAGGACAAGGTGCAATCATGGAAAAAAACAAGAGAGTATATTGCCTCTATCGAGTCTCTACCAAAGGACAGGTAGAAAAAGATGATATCCCGATGCAGAAACAATACTGCCGTGAATTTGCGGAAAGCCAGGGATGGACGATCATCAAAGAATTTGCGGAAAAAGGTGTCTCGGGTTTCAAGGTGGCTGCCGCTGACCGCGACGCGATTCAAGAGATCCGCCAGGACGCTGAGGAACGGAAGTTTGACATCCTGCTGGTGTTCATGTTCGACCGCCTGGGGCGGCGGGACGATGAGACACCCTTCGTAGTAGAGTGGTTCATCCGCAACGGAATCGAAGTGTGGAGCGCAATGGAAGGGCAGCAGAAGATGGACGATCATATCGACAAACTGCTGAACTATATCCGTTACTGGCAGGCCTCCGGCGAGAGCCTCAAAACCTCTGCCCGAACAAAGACACGCCTTTCGCAAATCGTGCAGGAGGGGAGGTTCCGCGGCGGGATCGTTCCTTATGGATACCGCCTGGAAAAGCAGGGGCGCTTCAATAAAAAGAATCACGAAGTCAACGAAATTCTGATTGACCCGGATGAAGCTGCGGTGGTGCGCATCATCTTTGAAAAATATGTCTATGAGGGATTCGGCGCACAGCGGTTGTCCCGGTGGCTATATAACAACGGCTATCTCAACCGAAAGGGGACCAACTTCGCCAATACCACCATCATCAAAATGCTGAAGAACATCATGTATGTGGGAATCCTGCGCAGTGGGGAAACACGATCAGAAATCTTTCCGGAGCTGCAAATCGTTCCTCTGGATCTGTATGAGCGGGCACAGGAGTTGATGGAAGCCAGGACAATGCACCACAATGAGGTGCCTTTTAACTCCAAGGGGAAGGCGCTGCTCTCAGGGATGGTCTACTGTGCCCACTGCGGTTCTAAGCTGGTGCTGACCACCAGCAGCGGCAGACGCGCCAAGGGTGAGCCCAAACGGGAAACCCGTATCCGATACGCCTGCCACTACAAGATCCGCCATCCTCAGGACTGTGACGGACAGACAGGCTATTCCGGCGAGAAACTGGACGGCATTATTGATAAGATCGTCATTCAACTCTTTGAGCGGGTGAAGACTGCACCCAGGAGCCAGCTCATTCAAAAGCAGCGGGAAAAAGAACTCCAACTGGCAAACAGTTCAGTGGCGAATCTGGAGAAACTCCATGCCGCCGCAGAACGGGAGCTGGAGAGCTACAAGAAAGAGATCATCAAAACCATCAATGGGACTGGCAGTTTTGGAGCGGATATCCTCGGCGAGATGATAGAGGACACCCGAAGCAAACTGGCAGCGCTGGCCCAGGAATTGGAACAGGCCAAGGAAAAAGCGGCTGATCTGAAGAGCTCTGCCGTTGCCGTTCAAAAGGAGTATGACAAGATCATGTCCTGGGCCGACCTGTATGCGGGGAGTAGTATCGAGGGAAAGAAGATGATCCTGCGGCAGCTCATTGAGCGGGTGAATATCGGGAAGAATTTTGAAATCGAAGTGGAATTCAAAATCAGTGTCACACAGTTCTTTGACTTCCTGCATCCGGAAGGGGACCAGAGTGTGTACTATCGCGCATCCTGAAAGTATGAAAAAACTCGGGAGATCTCAAAACGAGATCTCCCGAGTGTGGTGGACCTAATCGGGATCGAACCGACGACCTTACGGATGCGAACCGTACGCTCTCCCAGCTGAGCTATAGGCCCATATTTGATTGTTAAAAACAAGATTGGGTATCCTATGAATATCTGTCTGCCGCACAGTACCTGACTGGGGCCAAAACTACGGCGCTTTTGACCGGCGCAAATGATATTATACCATATTTTCTTCCGTTGTAAAGTCTGTTTTTTCTGCTGTAAAAATTTTTGTTGCCAATTCCCGTTTCGTATAGTAAAATAGAAAAGCTATGAATTGCTCCTCCGCAGACAGCTGCGGAACCGGTCTCGCGCAATGGGACCCCGTGAACCATGTCAGGCGGGGAACCGAGCAGCATTCAGCGGGATGTCACATGTGCCGCGAGGGTGCCGGTTCCGCAGCTGTCCGCGGAGGAGTGTTTTTGCCCGGAGGTGTTGGTTTGTATCAGGCGTTGTATCGAAAATGGCGGCCCAAGACGTTTTCCGACGTGATCGGCCAGTCCCATATCACTGAGACCCTGCGCAAGCAGGTGGCTGAGGGCCGGACCTCCCACGCCTATCTCTTTACCGGCACACGGGGTACCGGGAAGACCACCTGCGCCAAAATTCTGGCTAAAGCCGTGAATTGCCAGGCGCCGGTAAACGGAGATCCCTGCTGCCAATGCCCGGCGTGTCTGGGGATCGAAAATGGAAATTTTCTGGATGTGCTGGAGCTGGATGCTGCCTCCAACAACGGTGTGGACCAGGTGCGGGCCCTGCGGGATGAAGCGGTTTATGCCCCTGCCAATGTGAAAAAGCGGGTCTACATTGTGGACGAGGTCCATATGCTCTCCACCGCTGCCTTCAACGCCCTTCTGAAAATCCTGGAGGAGCCGCCGGAACACCTGATGTTCATTCTGGCCACCACGGAGCTACACAAGGTGCCCGCCACCATTCTCTCCCGGTGTCAGCGTTTTTCCTTCAAGCGGATTCTTCCAAAGGAGATTGCCGGAAGGCTGGAATACGTGTCAAAGCAGGAGGGGATTGACCTTACCCCTGACGGCGCGGAGTTGCTGAGCCGCTTGGCGGATGGAGCCCTGCGGGACGGACTTTCCCTGCTGGACCAGTGCGCCGCCGCAGGCGGCACTGTGGACAGCCGGGCCGTGCTGGAGGCCTTGGGCCTGGCGGGAAATCTCCAGACGGCCCAGCTTCTGGAGCGAGTGTTAAACCGAGACGCCAAGGGGGCGCTGCTGCTGCTGAACCAGCTCTACGCCGGAGGCAAGGACGTAGGCGCGGTGCTGGGCGAGCTCAGCACCCTTGTCCGGGACCTGCTGCTGCGGCGGACTGCGCCCGAGGGCGGCGCGGCGCTGCTGTCCGGCGGCTATGACGACGCCACATTGGACCGGCTGGGGAAGAACACCTCTGCCGCCCGACTAATCTACCTGGCAACCACTCTGCAGAAGGCCGCGGCAGACCTCTATTACAGTGCCAACCGGCGCACCGACGCGGAGCTTTGCCTGCTGCGGCTGTGCGATGAGAGCCTGTCTGGGGACCTGACGGCACTGGAAGCCCGGATTCGCCGGCTGGAGGAGCGGGTTTCCCGGGGGAATACCGGGACAGCTGCCAGAGGAGGAGAGGCGCCTGGCGTACCTTCTGCCCCGGTAACGGCAGCGCCGGCGGACAGACCTGCCGCCGCAGAGGAGGCGCCGCCCTGGGAGGAACCGCCGCTGCCACAGGAGCCGCCTATGCCGGAGGAACCCGGTGCCCGGGTGTTTGATATACCGGCGGAGCAGGCGGCACCCATTGCCGCGCCGACGGAAGCGGAATCCGCTCCGACGGAGCCGACGGCGTCCGCTGCCCAGGCAGTCAGCGCCGGTGACGGGGCCTGGTGGCGGACCCTGGCGGAGAAGTGCAAAGGCCGGCTGCCGGTGATGTACCGGGCCTTTTTGGACATGTGTGCCGGACAGCTGGAGGGAGACCTTCTGACTGTGTGGGCGCCAGACGAGATCACTTACGGCCGGTTGGACAACGACCGGGTCCGCACCGCGCTCCAGGAGGAGGCGGAGGAAAGCGTGGGCCAGCCGGTGCGGCTGGCGCTGCGGGTGGGTGAGGCCCCCAAGGCCGCGCCTCAGGAGAATCTGAAAAATCTGCTGAAATTCGGCAGTCGATTCGACAATATTGAAATTCACTGAAAAAGGAGCAAATGACCATGGGATACAGTGCAAGACGGGGCTTTACCAACGGAAAGGTGTCCGGCGCCCAGCGGCAGGCGGAAATGCAGGCCAAGATCCAGCAGATGCAGGAGCAGATGAACGCCGCCCAGGAGGCTGTGGAGGCCCAGGAATTTACTGCCAGTGTTGGCGGCGGCGTGGTGGAGGCCAAGGTCAACGGCAAGAAGGAGGTCCTCTCCGTCACCATCAAGCCGGAGGCCGTGGACCCGGAGGATGTGGAGATGCTCCAGGATCTGGTGGTCTCCGCTGTCAACGAGGCGTTGCGCCAGGCCGGAGAGGCTATGGAGAAGGGCATGGACAGCGTTACCGGCGGACTGAACCTGGGCGCCTTCGGGCTCTGAGAGAAATAGAAAAGCGGGGCCGCGGGCCCCGCTTTTTTGAAAGAAGAAAGGGTAGACCTATGAGAAGACAACTGCTGGCGGCGGGATTGATACTGGCTTTGCTGGCGGGCTGCGGGCCGGTTCGCACGGAGCCGGTGGACCAGGAGGCTGCGCCTGCCGACGAGCCGGTAATTGCCTACGTGCCCCTGGATGACCGGCCCGACAACGAGGAGCGGGTGGTGTACCTGGCGAATTCCCTGGGCTATGCGCTGCATATGCCGGAGCGGAACGACTACCGGACTGCGCTGGATGGACAGCCCCTCAACGAAAACGGAACCCAGTACGGAGACCGGGCAGCACTGTATGAATGGGTTCTGGCTCAGGAGACGGCGGGCTGCGACCGCTATATCCTGTCGGTGGATCAGCTGCTCTCCGGAGGACTGGTCAGCTCCCGAAGTATGACTGGGGAGCAGCCGGTAACGCTGTCCGACGGGCGGACGGTGACGGAGGCAGAGCTGCTGGCGGAGCTGATCGAGGTGCTGGCCGCCGATGAGAACAACCAGGTGTGGCTGCTGGACACGGTGATGCGGCTGGCGGCCACCACCGGATACGGCGGCTTCGGCCTTAACGAGTACAACGCCCTGCGGACCTACGGCATGGCCGCCCGGCCCCATCTCACCGGGGCGGAGCTGACCGTGGAGAGCATCGTGGCGGACTATCCCCTGGGAGCGGACGGACAGCCGATCCGGGTGGAGGCGGAGGAACCGCTGCCGGAGGGGGCTGTGGAGAACTACTTGGCCTCCCGGGAGCGGAAACTGCGGCTCAGCGACGGGCTTTTTGACGATTTGAGAGATACGCAGGGACAGTTTCATGTGCTGATCGGGATTGATGATTCCTCTGAGGAGGACAGTATTCAGAAAAACGAGATCGCCTATCTCAGAAGCCGGCTGCGGGAGGGAGACGCCCTGCTCTCCGGTGTGGATGATCTGGCCTTCAAGGCGGTGGCAAAGCTGTATCTCCAGGAGAGCGGCTGGGCCGGGGCCGCAGCGTCCGTTCAGTATTTCGGCGGAACGGAGGACCAGCCCGCCTGCGCCTATGATTATCAGCCGTTGACCGTCATTATGGAAGAGCACTTCGACTTTTTCGGCTTGCGGCTTTCGGAGGAGGCGGAACTGGAGATCTTGGTGCTGACCCAGCCTGCCGACCAAGCCAAGGCGGCGGAGTATTACGGCGCGCTGATCCAGCGGCTCAACGCCAACCGGGAGGTGGGAATGCCCACCATCCTCGTTGACGCCGGCAACGGCACCTACGGTACGGCCTTCCATGAGGCGCTGACGGAGCGGACGGAGCTGGGGTGGCTGCTCAGCTATGCGGGGTTCCTGGATATGGCCATTGTCACGGGGACGGCGCTGAGCCATGGAGTGGCCCGGTATGCCTTTTTGCAGGTTGGGCAACAGACGGAGGCCGCGGAGCGGGCTTTCCTGCGGACGGTGGCGGACAGCGTGTTAAAGGACTTCTGTTATAAAAACGTGGTGCGAAACGACATCCTGGAGTTTGTGCGGGGGGACCTGGGCGGCAATGCCGATAACTTCTGGACTCCGGACATCGACCGGGCTGCTGTTTTGGCGCGGCTGGAAAGCGGCATGGCGGATGCCACAGAGGATGTGATTGCAAATTTGGAGCGCAGCAACTTCATCTCGGCTCTGGAGCCCTATACGGAGCGGGGCTGGGGCGGTGTGGAATTGACCGACTACCGCTTCCCCTGGGACCGGGCCTTCGAGATAGGCATGGATATTCTGCTGGGGGATACCACGGAGCCCCACAGGCAGATGCTGGGCTTGTACTATCAGTAGACATATGAAAAAGGCGGTCTGTGGGATTCCACAGACCGCCGAATGTTTGTTATGAGTTTATTTGGGGAAATTACAGCTGCTTGACCGTGTAATACACAGCCAGCACGAAGACCACCAGGGCCAAAGCCCACATGGCGTAGTAAGCTACAGTACTGCTGAACAGAGCTAAGACCACCGCAAGGAAGGAAAGGCCGCAGGCAATATAAATGGGCAGGGCATCGGCGGTGGCAGGCAGGACCCGAATCTTGCCCAGAAGACCGTTATTGTGGTCAGCTTTCCGGGTCAGGAAGGCGGCCACAGCCAGAAGCACCAGGTACACAACAGCACCTGCCAGGGCCAAAGTGCCCAGCGTGGTGCCGCCGCCCAGCAGATGACGGCAGATCCACAGGACAATCAGGGAAACTGCCAAAATCGTCAGGGACCAGGCGCACTCCCGGTCATACAGATGCCAAAGGATACCCAGCAGCATCACTACGGGAACCACTACGCACAACAGTGTCAGCGCGCTGCCGCCCAAAAGGCGGATCATCAGAGAGGACAGGCCCAGAAAAGCGCCGGCGGAGAAAATGGACCACCCCAAGCGGGCCTGCTTGGGATGCTTCTTGCCGGACAGGGCCACCGCAAGACCGATCGCCAGCACCACAGCGCCGGCAATGGCCAGATACAGCAGGGCCGCATAGCAGGCCAGCAGCTGGTCAACGGTGCCGGAGATGTAGAACCGGCGAATCACCAATAAATACAACTCTGCCACGCAGCCGGACAGAAACAGCTTCATGGCACCATTGAGAGGCTCATCGCGTTTGCTTGACTTTGCGTCACGATTGGGATTTTTTGACATATATGGTAACCTCCAGGGCTTTTGTTTCATAAATGCCCGCAGTGAAAAAAGCCGTTCGCCGCCGACATACTGTGATAGTATAGCAGACTTCCAGAAGTTTTGCAAGGAAAACTGTCAAGTCTTTTCAGTTTTTTGTCGATTAGGTGGGCTGCTGTGCTTACCTTATGCCGGAATGGGGCACTTTATCCATGCCAGACCAGCGGTTTGCGAGGTGACCGGCCGGGAACGGCGATTTTTCCAGTTGAGAAGTAAATCCTTACATGATATACTACTATAATATGACATTTCCCGCCTAGAGCGGAGACCGAGGAGAACGCTATGAGGAAATTTTGCGCGCTGGCGCTGACGGTTTTACTGGCGGTTTCTGCCGCCGGATGCGGCACCATGGACCCGGATGAGGCTCAGGAGAGCATTCAGGTAATTGCCATGGACACCGCCATGATCTTTACGGCTTACGGTGTCAACAGCACCAAGGCCGACTACGCCGCCGAGGAGGAGGTGTACCGGCTGGAGGCCATGCTGTCCCGCACGGATGAGGAGAGCCCGGTGGCGCAGCTCAACAGCCAGGGGACCGCAGAGGTGGATGGGGAGCTGTGGGCCCTGATGGAGACGGCCATGGAGTATACGGCTGCCACCGGCGGCGCCTTTGACATCACTGTGGCGCCGGTGACCGTGGCCTGGGGCTTTACCACCGACAGTTTCCAGGTGCCCACGCAGGCGGAACTGGACAGTTTGCTGCCTTTGGTGGGTACAGACCATATCCACAACCTGGGCGGCAATGGGGACGGCACGGTTACAGTGGAGCTGGACCCGGGGACCCAGATTGACTTGGGCGGCATCGGAAAGGGCTATGCCTCCGACCGGGTGGCCGCTATTTTCCGGGAGTATGAGATCCCCCGGGGACTGGTGCAGCTGGGCGGCAGTGTGCTGGCCATCGGCGACCGGCCCGACGGGGCCGCCTGGGTGGTGGGGATCAAGGACCCCCGGGACCCTGACAACGCCAATGCCTTTGCGGCAGTGCTGAATCTGACGGACGCTTACGCCGTCACCTCCGGCAGCTACCAGCGGTATTTTGAGCAGGATGGGGAAACCTATCATCACATCATCGACCCGGCCACCGGATATCCGGCGGACAGCGGGCTGACCTCCGTAACAGTGGTGGCCGACAGCGCCGACGGCAACGGCACCATGTGCGACGCACTGTCTACGGCACTGTTTGTCATGGGGGAGGAGAAGGCCCTGGACTTCTGGCGCAGCGGACAGTATGATTTCCAGCTGGTGCTGGTGACGGAGGACGGCCGTGTGGTGGTCACCGAGGGTCTGACTGATGTACTGACGGAGATTGATGACAACGGATATGCGTATGAGATTGTCTCCTAAGCTGCGGCCGGGCCTGTGGGACGGGGCCGTGGTTCTGGCAGTGGTGCTGCTGGCAGCCGCCTGTGCCCTGGCCCTCTGGGGTGGCGGAAACGGCGGCGATGCGCTGACGGCGGTAATCTCCGTGGACGGCGCTGAAACCCAGCGGATTCCCCTGTGGGGGCTGGAGGATACGGAGCAGGTGGTGGAGAGCAACGGCTACACCCTGCACATCCATCTGACGGAGACGGAGGTGTGGGTGGAGACATCCGACTGTCCTACCCAGGACTGCGTCCGCACGGGACATATCTCCCGGGGCGGGCAGAGCATTGTGTGCCTGCCGGCTCGGGTCATCGTGGCCCTGGAGGGCGGCCCGGCGGCGGAGGACGGCGTGGACGCCGTTCTTGGATAGGGGGCGGAGCCATGAAGTGGAGCACAAAGCAGCTGACGTTGTGCGGCGTATTGACGGCTCTGGCGCTGGCGCTGAGCTATATGGAGAACCTGTTACCCCTGACGCTGGCCATTCCGCTGCCCGGCGTCAAGCTGGGCCTTGCCAACATCGTGACGGTATTTGCCCTGTACGCCCTGGGCACGGCACCGGCCTTTTTGATTTTAATTGCCCGGTGCCTGCTGGGCGCCATGTTTGCCGGCAATATGAGTGCGCTGATCTTCTCCCTGCTGGGAGGCGTGTGCGCCATGGCGGTCATGGCGGGACTCAGCCGGCTGCGGCGGCTCAGCGTGTACGGTGTGTCCGTAGGCGGCGCAGCGGCCCACAACTGCGGCCAGGTGGCCGCGGCGGTGCTGACTTTGGGCAATACGGCGCCGCTGTACTATCTGCCGGTGCTGCTGGGGGTGTCCCTGTTTACCGGGGCACTGACCGGACTTGTCAGCGCTTGCCTGTTCCGGGCCCTGGCCCACACAGATCTCATGAAGGGGTGAGACCATGGAGCGAAAGGACGAGAGCAAAAAGGATCAGATCATCCTGCAGCAGCTGGAGGTGATCCGCACCATGACGGAGCATAACCTCAGCCGTATGGGCAGCGATTTCTGGGGCAATCCTGCCCCGGCCAAAAGCGGCGGCCCGGCGGAGAAGAAGCCTGATCCCGAGGCGGAGAAACCTGCGGAAGTGGGCAAGGCCGCCAGTGAGACGGCGGAAGGCACCCAGCAGGAGACACCGCCGGAGAAGCTGGAGGACCTTTTGGCGGAGCTGGACGGCTACATCGGCCTGGAGGCGGTGAAGCGGGAGGTCAGGACCCTGACCAATCTGGTGAAAGTCCACCAGATGCGGCGGGAAAACGGCCTGCCGGAGACGGAGATGAGCCTGCACATGGTATTCTCCGGCAACCCCGGCACCGGCAAGACCACCGTGGCCCGGCTCATGGCCCGGATCTATCACAGTCTGGGTATCCTCTCCAAGGGGCAGCTGGTGGAGACGGACCGCAGCGGACTGGTGGCCGGCTACGTGGGGCAGACTGCCATTAAGACCAGGAAGGTGCTGGAAAAGGCCCTGGGGGGCGTGCTGTTTATTGACGAGGCCTATGCCCTCAACGGCAGCGGCGGCAGCGATTTCGGCCAGGAGGCCATTGACACGGTCCTCAAGTACATGGAGGACCACAGGGATGATCTGGTGGTGATCGTGGCCGGATACGACGGGTTGATGGAGGACTTTATCCACTCCAACCCCGGACTGGAGTCCCGGTTCAACCGCTTTCTCCACTTTGCGGACTACACCCCCGATGAGATGCTGGAGATTTTCCGCATGCAGTGCCGCAAGGGCTGCTATGAGCTGGAGGAGGACGCGGCGGAGCAGGTGCGGGCACTGATTGCCCAGGAGAACACGGACCCGGTGTCCTTCGGCAATGCCCGGGGTGTGCGGAACCTCTTTGAGCGGGTGCTGGTGTGTCAGGCCAACCGGCTGGCGGAGCAGACAACCGTGACCAGGGAGGATCTGACGCGCTTGACGGCGGAGGATGTGCGCCGGGCTGGGAGCGGGGGAAACGGTCCCCAGAAGACGGAGAGCGCCTCCTGATACAAGGAGGCCTGCTGCCCGCAGCGGATTCCACTCCGGCGCTGAGACTGTCGAAAAAAGCAGGAAACTTGCGCGACGGGAAGGAAGAGAGTTACGAGAGGAACCCAGGAAGGGTTCCTTTCGTTTTTAATCATAAGTTTTTTGAAACTTTTTAAAGGTTCAAAAAACTTGCGCAGCGTGTCGAAAAGGCTTTTTCGACACGCT
>CATZYY010000055.1 GCA_958426425.1 uncultured Oscillospiraceae bacterium | reverse complement strand
AAGGTCACCCCGCTGCTGATCGAGGCCATCAAGGCCGCCAAGGCTGCCAAGTAAATTACCTTTACAAAGCCTGAAAGCAGGCCATCCTATTTGGGATGGCCTGCTTTTTTCGTTGGTGTTTACTTTAGATAGGGAAGAGGTGGCCGGGAGCGCAGGAGAATAAAATTTTCCAGGCGGCGTCGGATCTCCCAGCAGCCTTTTCAGCGTCGGCCCTCCAGCGTTCGGCGGATCAGCGACATAGAATCCTCTGAGATGCCGTACAGCGCGCCCACAGCCTGGTCCAGCTCCGCCTGGACGCCGTTCCGCCGGGCTGGGTCCTGGGTCTGATGGCCCTGGAGGCAGAGCGCCCCAATGGTCCGGTGCAGCGGCTGGATGGGATCGTACCGGGGAATGTTCAGCTTGTCCAGTACATGGGCAGAAATACTGGTGGGATTCATATAGCATTTTACGCAGCAGCGCACAGGCGACGAGCTGAGGATACCGCACAGATAATAGGCCTCCTCCCGGCAGTCTGTTCCCACGTACATGACCTTCTCGTTGGGAATGGGCAGCCGCTGCCCAAGGCAGGGGTCCTGTACGGGGGCGATGACAGCCGTGATGAAGGATGAGGCAATGTACCGCCAGGCGACCTTGTATCGGGAAAAGGTGTAGGGCCCCACCCGCAACAGGGCGTAAAAGTATTGCTCCTGGATGGCCCGCTCCCACCCGGCAAAGCCCTTGCGGTCGTTTAGCTGGGTCTGGAAGGAGTGGAGATAGGCGGCCGTTTTCGGCGCTGTTTCCCGCAGGAGAGTTTCCTCCACCGGGCGGATCTTGGTCTGCGGTGTGTGGGGACAGAGGAGATAGCATTTGGGGCGCACCTGCCACTGGGAGAGATCGCTGCCTCGCACCAACGGGTAGAGGAAAGTGGTCTCCAGGGCTGCGGTCACGGTTTCCACCTTTCGCTTGGCCCTGCCTGTGAGGTTGCGGGCCTGTACACAATCTTGATTTTCGCCCAGAATTTCCATCCAATAGACGGCGTTAGCTCCGCCTGTAAAGACGCCGGTCCTAGCTCGGTAGGGGGTTTCTCCCAACAGAGTGTTTAGGCTGGAGAGGATGGGTTCCGGGGCACTGACCCAGATGGAGGTGGGGTCCTCTCGGTGGGCAGGGAAGGCCGCCATGGGCCTTTGGTCCACAAAGGCCATGACGGAGGACGCTGTGGCATCCGGCTGTCTGAGGGCGTGGAGAAAATGGGGCTTCCTGGTCCAGGAGTAATAGGGGACGGGGAAGGTGTGGTGTTCATCCCTGCGGATCAGCACCAGGGCGCTGCGGGCCCCCACTCCGGGGAAGGGCCGCATGGGGCTGAGATCGTCCACCCGCAGAATCCGAAAGTCCAGGTTTCCCCGGTCCAGGTGGAACCGTCGAAAGCCAGCCCCGTTCTGCGCCGACTGGAACAGAGCCTGCCGGAGTACAAAGCTCAGGCAGCCGGAGGGGGCGAGAAAGCGGTCAATGACCAGACAGGTAATCAGGGTAGAGATGTCCTCCTTGGCAAAGCTCAGTCTGGGCCCCTTGGCGGAACAGAGGCCATAGTCCTGCCACAGATGCAGGGACTTGGCCCGGTAGGCAGGCGGCAAATACTCCCAGTTGACCCAGGGGGGATTTCCCACGGCCATGTCTGCCTGCCCCTCAAAGAAGGCGGCCATCCGGTTGAGCAGAATGTTGGCAATGATCCGCCGGTTGAAGGGGTCATGGGTGGAGAGTCGGTCCTGCAGGTTACGGCAGGCCTTATGGTCTTCCACCATGTCCAAAAAGGTCTCCGCCCGGAAGCATGTGCCGCTGTGAACAGCTTTTTGGCAGAGGGACAGGGGGAGCTGACAGATCAGGTCGAAATTGGTGTCGATGACCAGCGTTTCCTCCTGAATTGCGGGCCAGTTGAGTACATCGCAGTGATACACCGGAAATACCAGGCTGCGGCAGCCAGGCAGGTAGTCCAACCAGGCGGCCAGATAGTTGGTTTTGGCTGTGAGCACCGCCAGGGCATTGATGTCAAATCCCACCACCTGCCCCGGAAGATACCCACCAACACAGCTCCGCATACGTCTGAGGGCATAGGTCAAAAATGTACCGGAGCCGCAGGTGGGGTCCAGAATGCGGAGGGCGGGGCGGATGCCGCCGGAGGTCTCCAGAGCGTGTTCCACCGCCTGCCCCGCCAGCCAGTCGGGGGTGTAGTATTCTCCCAGTGCGTGGCGGATCTCCCTGGGAAAGACCGTCTCATAAATACGCCGGAGACTGTCGGAGCGAAAGCGCTTGAGATAGTCCTCCGCCGAGGCAGTCTGATCCGCCTGCTCCAGGCATGTTGTCAACAGCCGGCAGTCAGCGGACAGGTCCTGGTCCCAGTACTTGACAATCCAGGTGTACCAGTCCTCATAGCAGTAGTTTTCGATGCCGCTGCGGATAAAGAACTGACCGGACAGGATGTCCTGAAACTCCTCCAGGGCGGAAAGAGGGGAACCAAGGGCGCCCCCCACCATATCCCGGGCGATGAGCTTGATGAGGATGCTGTAAAAGGTCTGGAGACTTTCCAGCAGGCGGATCAGGCTGCCTCCCGGCTCATTCCCAAAGCCGTAGAGATCCCAGAGCGCCTGCGGCTGGATTTTGGCATTGCGCGACAGGAGCCGGTCCAGATCTCCATAAGAAAATTCCAGCTCCCGGCGCCACAGGGAGAACAGGGGATCTCCGCCGCCCTCCAGGTGCGCCAGCCTGCGGTAGAGATGGCGAACCAGAACCTGCTCCGCCTGGAAGAGGGGAGAGGTCCTGTCTTGCAGCTGGGTGTGGATGGCCTGCAGATCGTACATGGAAGTGCCTCCATTGTGGTGGAAAAAATCGAGAGTATACGCCATTATCTTACAACAGCGGGACCACGAAAGCAAGGATGGGCTGGATGTACAAAAGCCCAGAGAAAACAAGCATATCGTTTCTTGGTCAGATGTCGGCAGCCGGGAGGATACACATATCAGATTACTTCTGTGCAGACAGCAGGCACCAGGTCAAGAGGAGTGTATGCCGCAGAGACGCTCGATTGGTTATATGAGATATTTTTTAAAATGTGTGCGATTACAGTAATGATATTTTGAGAAAAAGATTAAAAATATATAAAAAACGGAAGATGTTTTTGCAAAAAATTAAAGAAGATTTCGAGAAAAAATTATTCATAAAAATAGTTGATTTCTAAGATATTTGTAATATATGCACAAATTAGCTACGTTAACACAGAATAATTTTAATAAATCGACAATTTGAATATAAAAATTTATTGACAATATTAAGCTTTGATTATATACTTTTGGTATACCAAAAGTACGCAGAAAAAATACAAGAAAAAGGCGGATACGGAAAGTGAATCCACACGATTCGCGGCGTACATCATGAAGGAGGCAATTATGGTTTACGGTACGAAGGGCGCCATGCAGGTCGATTATGAAGATCGAATTGACTTTACCAGAATGCGGGAATATCGGGAAGCGCGGATTCAGAAATTCTTGGCTAAGACGGATTTCTCCTGTCTGATTTTATTTGCTACAGAGAACAAGCGCTACGCCACTTCCACAGCGGTGGCTTCCCCTGAGGTGGACAACATGGGTCGATATGCGATCGTTCCTCGTGGCGGTAAGCCTTATATCTTCGGCTTCGGTTCCGAGGTGGCCAACGAGCGGATCAACTGCTCCTGGATTGCCGACCGTGCATATCCTGCACATACCACGATGTTTGGTGCGCTGCCTGTGAGCTGGGGTCTGAACGGCGGCCACCTGGACAAGTTTGAAGAGGACCTGCGGATGGTGATGGAGGAGAACCATCTGGATCCTAAGGCTCCTATTGGTGTTGATAAGATTGATGGTCAGCTGATGGTTGAGCTGACAAAGCGCGGCTATACCCTGGGCGACGGCGAGGAAGTCATGTGCGCAGCCCGTGAGATCAAGAACGAAGATGAAATTCAGATTATGATGCAGGCCGCCGCAAGTGTGGATGCTGCCTTCTATCAGATGGCTCGGACGCTGCGTCCCGGCGCTAAGGAGAACGAGCTGCAGGCCGCGGCCGCCGCGGAGCTGCACCGCCTGGGCTCCCAGTGGGTACATAACATCCAGATGACCTCCGGTACCCGCGCCCATCCCCATCCCCACTTGTCCTCCGACCGGGTGATTCAGCCGGGTGACATGGTATTTGCTGATATCTGCACCCTGTATAACGGTTATCACACCTGCTATTACAGAACGATCTGCTGCGGCAAGCCCAGCGATCAGGCTAGACGGGTGTATGACAGTGCCTATCAGATGCTGCTGGCCGGCATTGACAAGTGCCGCGTGGGCAACACCACTGCAGATGTCGTAAACGCTTGGCCCGATTGCCGCCACTGGGGCTTCAAGAACCAGGGTGAGTCCTTCGGTCTGGCCTTTGCCCATGGTCTGGGCGTGTGCCTGTGGGAGCGTCCCATGATCGAGCGCAGCTTCTCTCTGGAGCATCCTGTGGAGCTGAAGGAAGGCATGGTCATCGCAGTGGAGACCTACGACGGTGAGGGCCACGTGGGCGCCCGCATCGAGGATGAGGTTGTCATTACAAAGGACGGTCCCCTGGTTATTTCCAAGTTCCCCAAGGAAGAGCTGCTGGCCTGCCCCATCCTGTAAAGTAATGAGGAGGGTGAACAACCGTGCTGAAAAATAAGATTGCACTGGTCACTGGTGGAGCCCAGGGAATCGGACAGTGTGTTGCATTAAAGATGGCTGAATACGGCGCGAAGGTGGCTATCTTGGACTACAACGAGAGCGGAGCCATCGCTACGGCAGAGACCATCAAGGCCGCCGGAGGAGAGGCGATCGGTATTCGCTGCGATGTCTCTAAGAGGGACGCCTGTGAAGAGGCAGTAAAAAAGGTGGTGGATGCTTTTGGCACCATTGATATCGCTGCCAACTGCGCTGGTATCAACGTGGCCTGCAAGATGATCGACATGACCGATGATCTGTGGGACCGTATCAATAACATTGATCTGAAGGGGACGCTCTACATCAGTCAAGAGGCCGCAAAGGTTATGCGGGAGCACAAGTACGGACACATTGTCAACATCGGCTCTATTTCCGGCAAGATTCCCGAGGACATGAACGGCGCTTATTGTGTTGCAAAGGCCGGCGTTCTGATGATGACAAAGGTCATGGCTCTGGAACTGGCCGAGTACAACATCAACGTTAACGCTATCTGCCCGGGACCCGTGAATACCAACATCATGAAAGAGGTATTTGAGCAGCGCGGCGCGATTTCTGGAATGACTCCCGATGAGTTCCGGGCGTTCTTCCTGCGGGATATCCCTCTGGGACGTATGGCTGAGCCTGACGATATTGCTGAGCTGATGTGCTTCCTGGCAAGCGATAAGGCTTCCTATGTTACTGGCGTGGACTACACCATCGCCGGTGGAAAGATCTTCCAATAAGACAAAGCTGCGGACAGCGGAAAATTCATGAAGAATACCGTGAATTTTCCGCTTCCGCCCTATTAAAACGTGAATGCGGTAGATGAAAAGAGGAGGTTAACATGAAGGCAGCAAGATATTATGGAAAGCGTGATATTCGTTTCGAGGAAATCGACGAGCCGAAGATTAAGTCCGACGAGGCACTTATCAAGGTAAAAAGATGCGGTATCTGCGGCACGGATCTGCATGAGTATGTGTACGGCGTCCAGACCCTGTGGTTTGATAAGCCCCATCCTCTGACCGGACATATGGGCCCCCTGGTTATGGGCCACGAGTTCTCCGGCGTGATCGAGGAACTGGGCGATGAGCTGGATCACAACCGCTGGCATGTGGGCGACCGGGTGTGCATTATGCCTCTGATGCACTGCGGCAAGTGCAAGTACTGCCGGATGGGTCTGGAGCACCTGTGCGAGCAGTTCGCCGCCACCGGCCTGCAGTGGCCCTATGGCGGCTTCGGTGAGTATGTTAACGTCAAGGAGTATCAGCTGCGTAAGCTGCCTGACAATGTGACATTTGAGCAGGGCGCCTGCATTGAGCCGCTGTCCCTGGCGCTGTATGGTCTGCGCCGCGGCAACATGAAGGTTGGCGATACCGTTTTGATCGGTGGCGCTGGCCCCACTGCTGTGTTGTCTCTGCTGGGCGCCAAAGCTGCCGGTGCCTCCAAGATCTACATGAGCGAAGTGAAGCCCGTGCGCAGAAACCGCTGCGCGGAGTGGGGTGCCACTGAGGTGTTCGATCCCTCTCAGGTCAACGTGGCTGAGGAGATCATGAAGCGCACTGAGTACGGTGTGGATATTGCCATCGACTGCTCCGGCAATAACTCCTGCATGAAGGACTGCCTGAAGTCTCTGCGTAAGCGCGGCACCTATGTCCAGAGTGGTTTGCCTGTGGGCGAGGTTACGCTGCCCATGTTCGACTTTGCCTATCGTGATTATAACGCTGTGGGTCTGTGGTGCTTCAACACCTATGACTTCGAGCAGAGCATTGACCTGGTTTCCTCCGGCAGAATCCCCGTTGAAAAGGCGGTTACCAAGGTTGTGGGCGTGGAAGACACTCAGAAGGCTTTTGATGAGCTGGCTGACGATAAGGAAGGTACCAACGTCAAGATCCAGATTTCCTTCGAATGACGGACAATTAGCAAGGCTGGAGGAAGGCTATGGCAAACAAGTTATTGCAGCTCGAAGGAATTGTCAAGGATTTCCCCGGCACCCGCGCATTGGACTCTGTAAAGCTGGAAGTGGAGTATGGCCAGGTTCATGCCGTTTGCGGTGAAAACGGTGCCGGAAAGTCTACCTTGATGAATATTATCTCAGGTGTGTTCCCTCCCACCGCAGGCACGATCATTTTTGAAGGTAAAGAAGTGCACTTCAGCAGTACGCTGGAGGCGCAGGAGCTTGGCATCAGTATTGTCCATCAGGAGATTAACCTTTGCCCGCATATTTCAGTTGCTGAAAATATCTTTTTGGGCAGAGCGCCTAAAAAAGGTGGCGTGGTGGATTTCAAAGCCATGGAGGTAAAGAGTGTTGAGCTCCTGAAATCCATGAACAGTTCCATCAAACCGACTGCGAAAGTGGCGGATCTCTCGATTGCGGAGCAGCAGATCGTGGAAATCGTGAAGGCCCTCTCCATGAACTGCAAGCTGCTGATTCTGGATGAGCCCACGTCCTCTCTGACAGAGGTGGAGACAGTTGAGCTGTTCAAGACCATCCGCCGTTTACGGGATGATGGCATCAGTGTGCTGTACATTAGCCACCGTCTTTCTGAGATCATGGAAATCTGTGACCAGGTTTCCGTGTTCCGAGATGGCCAGTATATCGGAAGCAGCGCAGTGTCCGACATCACGACAGATGATTTGATCGCTATGATGGTCGGACGCAAAATGGACAGTGTTTTCCCGGTAAAAGGTGCGGGAGTATCGGATGAGGTCCTTTTGGAAGCCACTGATTACAGCGGAACGATGTTCAAAAACGTCGGCTTCAAGTTGTGCAAGGGTGAGATCCTCGGCTTTTCCGGGCTGGTTGGCGCCGGAAGAAGTGAAGTGGTTCGCGCCATCTGCGGTATTGACAAGAAGAGCAGCGGGAGCCTGACATACAAGGGGAAGAAGCTGAATATCAAAACATTCCGGGATGCCATTGACAATGGAATTGTCTATATCACGGAAAACCGAAAAGAAGACGGTTTGTTCCTTAACTATGACATTCGTAAGAACATTTCAGTCCCTTGTTTGAAGGCGCTGAAGACAGGCGTTACGATCAGCCGGGCAAAAGAAGACGCTTTGGCGGAAGAGTATGTAAAGAAAATCAAGATCAAAGTGTTTTCCCTGGATCAGCTGTGCTCTGCCCTCAGCGGCGGCAACCAACAGAAGGTCTTGTTTGCCAAATGGCTGACAGTGTCGCCGCAGATTCTGATTATTGATGAGCCTACCAGGGGCATTGATGTGGGAGTCCGTTTGGAAATTTATCGAATCCTGCGGGAGTTATGTGAAAATGGCATTGGCGTTATCGTAATTTCTTCTGATCTGCCGGAAGTTCTGGGCTTGTGCGATCGTGTGATTGTAATGGCGGAAGGAAGGGTGACCGGAGAATTAAAAGGTGAAGAGATGACGGAGGAAGCAGTTATGCGGCTGGCCTCGGTGTAGGAGGAAGAGAGAAGTGAAACAAGAAAATGCGATTCGCAAAGAGTCTCCTGTGAAAAAATTTTTGCAGGCAAAGGAGACTCCCGTATTTTTGGTAATCGTCTTAATGTGCGTCATTATGACGATCCTGACACCGAACTTCTTGACAAAGTCCAATATCATGACAACCTTGCTGGGCTTGTCCGCTGACGGTATTGTGGCGATCGCCATGACGATCATTCTGGCCATGGGTGGTATTGATCTGTCTGTTGGTTCGGTCATGGGACTGTCTTCAATGGTGACGGCAAAAATTGCAGTGAGCACAGGCAACATCTGGCTGGGAGCGTTGGTTGGCCTCATTGTGGGCTGCATCTGCGGTGCACTGAATGGCTTCTTTATCTCTCGGTTGAAGCTGACTCCGTTCATTATGACGCTGGCTATGATGAGCATTGCCAGAGGCGCTGCCATGCTGTTGTCTTCCGGAAAATCCGTGGCAATTTCCAAGGATAATCAGGCGTTTATCTTCCTTGGACAGGGCTATTTTGGCGACGTCCTGCCGTGCTTGGTAGTAATTTTTGCAGTGATTGCAATTATTGGAAATTTCATGTTGCAGCGGACAGAGCCATTCCGGAAGGTATTCTACATCGGCAGCAATGAGAAGGCTGCCAGGCTCTCTGGTATCAACGTGACCCGGGTCAAGATGGGCGTTTATATCTTGTCGGCTGCTATGAGCGCTCTGGCTGGTATTCTTTGCGTGTCTCGGTTTGCCACTGCCACGACCACCACTGGTGATGGCGTGGAGATGACGGCAATCTCGGCAGCCGTTATCGGTGGTGCCAGCCTGGACGGAGGCTCCGGAAGCATTCTGGGTGCGGTGCTGGGCATTTTGCTCCTCAATATCGTGGACAATGCACTGGTGCTGTTGCGTGTGTCCGTTTACGGACAGGACCTGATTAGTGGCCTGATTCTGCTGATCGCAGTTACGATGGATGTGTTCAGCCGCCGCAGAAAGAGCAAGTAATATTTGTTCCCCCTTGGTGAAGTCACCAACAAAATATAAAACGGAGGAGAAACAAATGAAAAAGTTTTGGGCACTTGTCTTAGCGTTCGCAATGATACTGGCCGTTTTGACCGGCTGCGGCGGAGGCGATGCCGCAACGAATGAGGGCGCCTCTGCCGAGGGAACCAGTGCTGCCTCGATTGGCGATCCTGATGACGTCTACTACATGATTTCCTATCTGTCTACCCTGGAATTCTGGGATGACTGCTATGCCGGCTTCGAAGAGGCTGCTGCCATCTGGGGAGCCAACACTGAGTACACCGGTGCCCCTGGTGTTGACGCTGCTGCGCAGATTACCGTTTTGGAGCAGGTGATGGCCACCAACCCTGCTGGAATTGCCATTACTGTCTGCGATGGTACCGCTCTGGATGACACCATCAATAAGGCTCTGGAGCAGGGGATTGAGGTTGTCTGCTTCGACGCTGATGCCAGCGCTTCCAATCGCTATTCCGTTTTGCAGACCGGCAACGAATCTGCCGGTGAGGCTCTGGCGGACGTAGCCGCCGCAGAGCTCGGCGAGCAGGGTGAATGCGCGATCATGTTTTCCGTTGGTTCTCCTACCCACGAGGCTCGTGCCTCCGGTATCCGCAACGGCCTTGCCAAGTACAGCGGCATGTCCAGCGTGGATGTCAACTACGATGGCGAGCAGAACGATGCTGCCGTCCAGGCCGCTTCCGTGATTCAGGCCAATCCCAATCTGAAAGCCATCTTCGTGACCAATGCCAATGGTGCTCTGGGCGCGGTTGCCGCAGTCCGCGAGGCTGGTAAGGTCGGCGAGATCCTGGTTATCGGTTTCGATACTGACGGTGGTATGTATGAGGCTATTGACGCCGGTGAAATCTTCGCCACCGCTCGTCAGGGCTGCTATAATATGGGCTTCTGGTCCTTCCAGTTCCTGTTCATGACCAAGAACAACCTGGTCAATCCGATTGATGGTTGGCGTGAAGCCGGCATGAGCCCGCTGCCTCCTCACGTGGATACCGGTGTTGACATTGTCACTAAGGAGAATCTCTCCACGTTCTATACTGCATAAGAATAATTCGCTGTTTCTCTGCAATTTAATTAATCTGCCGCAAGTAGACGGGTCTTATATCCTCTCTGAGTATACTTCTCCCATTGAATCTTCCTAAAAATGAGAAGTGAAAAAGGGCCTGTACGAAACCATGGTAATATTTTTAAGTATAAAAATAAATTGCAAGTAAAAAATAATTGCATTTTTTGCTAACAGGAGATAAGATGGGATCACTAAGAGTGATGAGAGAGGAATGGAGCACTGTGACAGGGCCGGTTTTGCTGGATATTCCGGAATATCTGGATAAAAAAAATAAGCATGACTATGCCTACCGTATGATCAAGGATTGGATTATACAGGGTGAACTTCCATCCGATACCATTTTGGTGGAAAGACAGCTCTGCCAGATGTTGGGGCTGAGCCGCACCCCAGTGCGTAGTGCGCTGCAGGAATTGGCAAAGGACGGTTTTGTGCTGACGGCACCGGGGCGGGGGATGATGGTCTCTCGTGTCCAGATCGAAGATGTTATTGAGATCTTTGAGATTCGCCGTTCCCTGGACATTTTGGCGTTGGAGCTTTTTATGAAAATCCAGCAGCCGGATGTTGTGGCACAGATGCGTCGGTCAGTGGCTGACATGAAGGAGGCCATGGATCGAGGTGACTGTCAGGCGTTTATTCAGGCTGATAAGAATTTCCATGACTTGTATTCCCACAACTGTGGTAATCAGCGTTTGGAGAAGATATGCAAGGAGATGTCTGAACAGGAGCACCGGATTCTGTCTTTGACGATCAACGACTCGGCACGCTGCAAAATGTCCTATCGGCACCATCTTGCTATCATGGAGCAGATTGAAGCAGGGAATGTGCGCAAGGCAACTACTCTGTTGCGAAAGCACCTGACGGACTCCATGGAGTATCATGTTCGGAAGATTTCCCGCATCTGAGAAGGGAAACAGCACCGACAAAATAGAATAAAGGAAGCCTGTGTTCTCTGGAACACAGGCTTCCTTTTTCCCCTTTGCAGCTTGTGCGTACTTAAGGGCATGGGCATAATTCTAACATTGTGTGGCCCATCGGATTTGAATGCGTTTGCTCCAAAAAAATTTTACCAGGGCGGCAGTTTCGTACCATTCCATATGCGCATCGTATGCTGGGCATTTAACACCCCATCAAAAAACGCAGAAGCGGCATCTTTGAGATGCCGCTTCTGTATGTCTTTGACTGGAATAGGTTTAATCCTCAGGCAGCTTCCAATTAAAGAACCGCAAATAGGGATCGCAGGTCTTTTTCCGGAAGGCGTCCATGTCCCGATTCCGCCAATCGTAGTAGCCCACGCCGGTCTTGTAGCCCAGATCACCCCGGTCCAGGCGCTCCTGCAGAGAGGGATGAACGGTTTTGGTGTCGCACAGATCGGGATAGAGATAGGTCTCAATATTGGCAATCAGATCCAGACCCGCGTAGTCGAAGTGGTCGAACAGGCCGATAGAGGTATAGCGGGGGCCCCAGCTGGAGCGAATGCACTTGTCGATGTCCTCCGGTCCGCAGATACCCTGCTCCACCATGTACACAGCCTCCCGGTACAGCGCGTGCTGCAGGCGGTTGGCGATAAAGCCCGGCGCCGGCTTGTTCATTTTGCAGACTTCCCGGCCACAGTACTCCAGCAGCTCTGTGACGGCGTCCAGTGCTTCCTGTGCGGTGAAGTCATTTTTTACAAGCTCCACGCAGGGGACCAGATGGGGCGGATTGTAAGGGTGCGCCACCATGATCTTCTCAGGCTGCTGCATGCCCTTGGCCAGATCGGCAGGGGAGATGGCCGAGGTGGTGGAGGCAATGGCCTTCAGATGGGGGCAGTGCGCCTCAATCTGCTGATAGACCTCATATTTGACCTCCAGCTTTTCCGTGACGCACTCAATGACAACGTTGATGTCCGAGAGATCGGCATAATTTTCGGTGAAGGACAGCCGTTTCTCGCAGGCGGCAGCCTGTGCCGGTGTAACCAGCCCCTGAGACACCAGGTCCTGGTAGTAAGTGCGGTACTTCTCCAGGCCTACCTCGCTGTTTTTGGCGAGGACGACGGTGGGGATTCCGTTGCCGGTAAAGAGCACGGCCAGGCTGATGCCGATCATGCCCTTGCCGATGATAGCAACCTTCTTCTCCATGAGCCGCCTCCGTTACAGGCTGCCTTTGCGCACGATATAGTCGTAGGCGATGCGGGCGTTATTGGTGGAGATATACTCCATGCAGTCCTGCTGGCCGATGTCCACCGGGCAGCGGTCGGCGAAGTTGATGCGGTCGATGCACTCCTGACGAGTCCAGCCCTTGTTGATGATGGCGTCGCCCACCACGCTGAGCCACTCGTAGATGAACTGCTTATTTTCGGCAATGCATTCCTTGCCTCTGACAGGGCCGTGGCCGGGGATGATATAGTCCACATCCAGGCTCTGGAGCCAATCCAGGCTCTTGAACAGGGCGTCGAAGTCGATGGAGTGGAACCAGATCTGGCAGTTATTGAAGATGTTGTCGCCTACGAATACCACCCGCTCCTCGGGGCAGTAGACGCTGGTCTGCTCAGGGGAGTGGCCGGGGGTGTGGAAGATCTCGAAGGTGTGGTCGCCCACCTTCAAGGTCATGCGGTCGGAGAAGGTGATGTCGGGCTTGCCGATCTCCTCCTCACCCTCCGGCAGCAGCTTGGCCGTCTGGGTGGGGTCCTGGCGCTTGAGCAGATCCAGGTTGTACTCATAGGTGGTCATGTTGAATGCAGGGGGAATCTTGTAATAGCTGTCCAGAACCTTCTCGTGGGCGATGATGGTGGCGCCGGCCTTCTTCAGGTAGGGATTGCCGAACACGTGGTCAATGTGAGACTCGGTGTTAATGAGATACTTGACGCCGCCGCACTTTTCCTTGGCAAATTCGATCATCTGCTCCAGCTGGGTGATCCACTGGGCGGTATCAATGAACACGGCGCCCTCGCTGGTCATAACCATGGAGGGATCGCAGCCGCGAATGCCGGTGAAGGTATACACATTGGGGGTAATCTGCTCAATTTCAATATCGGGAGAGCTGATGGAGTGATCGTAATCGGCGTAGTGGCTCTGCCCGATTCCAACAACTTTTAACATAAATTTGGTCCTCCTTTATCCATTCAGATTGTGCGTAATTTAGCGAAGCGCCTGCAAAATGGCCGCCGTTGTGGCCTCCACAGTGGGCTGGTTCTCCACAGACTTCAGGAGGCCGCGCTGGGCGTAAAA
>CATZYY010000054.1 GCA_958426425.1 uncultured Oscillospiraceae bacterium | reverse complement strand
GGAACTTGTACACGGTGGGCGCGAAGATGATCTCTCTCTTATCGGCCATCAAAGAGGCAGAAAAAGCATCCATATAATCAAATCTCCTTTTTGAATTTCCCAATTTCCTTGTGTGCTTTTGAGACTTTTTTGGGATCGAACCTTAAAGGAATGGAAGCACAGAAAAGAAGTGGGGCCTGTGAATAATTTTAAGAGGTGCCGCGGCAGCCGCAGGGGCCGCCGCGGCAGGAGGTAAGTATAGGTCGAAATCAATCAAAGCGGGGAAGGGGTGTCACTTCCGCGGCTTGGGGGCATTGACACAGCTGCCATGACACACATGCGCCGCCTCCATGACCACCTCGCTGACAGTGGGATGGGGGTGGACGGTGCGTCCAATCTCCGCCACAGTGCCCTCGCACTCCATAACGGCGGCCACCTCGGCGGCCAGGTCTGTGGCCCGGGGGCCGATGACATGGAAGCCCAGGATCTCATCGGTGGCCTTGTCGTAGACGAACTTGACCAAACCCTTGTTCTCGCCCATGGTCAACGCCTTGCCGTTGCCGGAGAGGTTGAAGGTGCCCGTTCCGATCTCCCGGCCGGTGGCCCGGGCCTGCTCCTCCGTGAGACCCACCATGGCGGTCTCGGGATTGCAGTACACACAGGAGGGAATCCGATTGTAATTGAGCTGCTTGCAGGGTTTGCCGGCGATGTGGTCCGCCACCAGCAGACCCTGGGCGGAGGCCACGTGAGCCAGCTGCATCTTGCCGTTGATGTCGCCGATGGCATAGACGCCGGGGACGTTGGTGCGGCACAGTCCGTCGATCTCCACGAAGCCCTTGCGGTCCATCCGCACGCCCAGTTTCTCCAGGCCGATGCCCTTGGTGTTGGGGGCCCGGCCGCCGGCCATCAGCACCACGTCGCCCTCCACGGAGCCCTTGGCGCCGTCCTTGACGGCGGCGTAGTTGACCTTGAGGCCCGCCTCAATGGACTCCACCCGGACACCCAGCACCAGCTCAACGCCGCAGCGTTTGAGCTCCGCCTCCACGAAGTCGGTGATGTCCTTGTCCAGGGGGCCCAGCACCCGGTCCAGCATCTCCACGATGGTGACCGGCACGCCCAGGCGATAGAAGAAGGTGGCAAATTCCACGCCGATAACGCCGCCGCCCACAATGATGATGTGCTTGGGGCACGTGGTCATGTTCAGCAGGCCGGTGGAATCCACCACGCCGGGCAGGTCCACGCCGGGAATAGGAATCCGGGCGGGGCTGGAGCCGGTGGCCACGATCAGGTGATCGCACTGGAGGGTTTCGCCGTTGGCAAGCTCCACGGTGTTTCGGTCCGCCAGGGTGGCGTGGCTTGCAAAGACGGTGACGCCGTGGTTCTTTTCCAGGAAGGCCACGCCGTTGCTCAGCTGCTTGGCCACGGCGTTCTTCCGCTCGATGATCTTGGCATAGTCGAAGGTCAGCTCACCCACGTTGACACCGAAGGGAGCGCCGTTTTTGGCGTCGTGATAGATGTCGGCGGAGTGGAGCAGGGTCTTGGTGGGGATGCAGCCCCGATTCAGGCAGGTGCCGCCCAGCTCCGCCTCCTCTACCAGGGCGGTCTTCAGGCCGTTCTGGCTGAGGCGGATGGCACACTCATAGCCGCCGGGGCCGCCGCCCACAACGACTGCGTCAAATTTCTGCATACAGGCCTCCTCAAATCAGCAGCACGGGGTTTTGCAGATAGTTCTTCACCTTCTGCAGGAACTTGGCGGCCTCGGCGCCGTCGATGATCCGGTGGTCGTAGCTCAGGCACAGGGCGCACATGGACTTGATGACCACCTGGTCCTCGCCCTCCTCGTCGGTGACCACCACAGGGGTCTTGGCAATCTTGCCCACGGCCAGAATGGCGGACTCGGGGGGATTGATGATGGCCACGAAGTCGTCCAGGTCGAACATGCCCAGGGAGGAGACGGTGAAGGTGCCGCCATGATAGTCGGCCTCAGTCAGCTTGCCTGCCCGGGCCTTCTCGATCAGCTCCGCGGACTTGGCGGCGATGCCGGTAAGGCCGATGATATCGGCGTCCTTGATGACGGGGACGATCAGTCCGCCCGGGACGGAGACGGCAGTGCCCACGTTCACATAGTCGTGATAGAGGATGTTGTTGCCGTCCACACTGGCGTTGACAATGGGCATGTCGGTCAGAGCCTTGGCGCAGGCCCGAACGATGATGTCATTGTAGGAGACTTTGATGCCCAGGGCCTTGTACTGGTTGCGCAGGGCAATCACGGCGGTCATGTCCACCACCATGCGGTGATTGGTCTGGGCATTGACCTGCTTGCTGTTCAGCATATTCTTCATGACGGCCTTGCGCATGCCGGTCATCTTCTCGGTGTGGGTGCCGCGGGTCAGCTGATCGGTGGGGGCGGCAGCTTCTTCCGCAGGAGCCGCTTCAGCCGGGGCGGCAGCGCCTGGCAGATCGGCGGTGGTGATCTTGCCGTTTGCGCCGGTGCCGGAAATGCCGGTGAGGTCCACGCCCTGGGCCTTGGCCACATTGGCGGCCAGAGGCGTCACGGCGGGCTTGTTTGCCATGTAGCTCTGCACGTCCCGCTCAATGACCAGCCCATCGGGACCGGAGCCGGGAACGGCGGCGATGTCCACGCCGTTTTCCTCTGCCCGGAGACGGGCTCTGGGAGAGGAGAAGACACGCTCACCGGGGGCGCGCTCCACAGCGGGAGCAGCAGTTTCCGGGGCAGGGGCTGTCTCGGCGGCAGGTGCCTCGGCGGCGGCAGGAGCGGCAGCGGGAGCCTCACCGCCCAGCAGGGCCGAGATGTCCTCGCCGGGCTCGCCTACAATGGCGATGGGCTGGGTGATGGGAACGGTGTCGCCCTCGGGATGCAGGATCTTCAGCACGGTGCCGGTGGCGGTGGAGTCCATGGTGATGGTCAGCTTGTCGGTCTCCATCTCAAAGAGGGGGGTGCCTTCCGTGGTCTTCTCGCCCTCTTTGACCAGCCAGTTGGTAATGGTGCCTTCTTCCATCAAAAGACCCTGCTTGGGCATGATGATGACAGATGCCATGGTGATGTACTCCTCCTCTTAGCGGTACATGGCCGCCTTGCAGGCGTCCACAATGTCCTTCACGCTGGGCAGCACCGCCTGCTCCAGACCCAGGTTGAAGGGCAGGGGGCAGGCCTTGGCGCCGATATGGACAGGGGCGGCGTCCAGATAGGGGAATACCATCTGGCTCACCTGGGAAACCACTTGCGCGCCCCAGCCGTTATTCTGGTGCGCCTCATGGACCACCACCAGACGGCCGGTCTTCTTGACGCTCTCAGCCACGGTGTCGTAGTCGAAGGGCACCAGGGTGCGGGGATCGATGACCTCGGCAGAGATACCCTCCTTGGCCAGCTCGTCGGCGGCCTCCAGGGCGCGCTTGACGTAGAGCAGGTTGGCCACGATAGTCACATCGGTACCCTCCCGCTTGATGTCGGCCTTGCCGAAGGGGATGCAGAAGTCCGGATCATCAGGCACCTCGCCCTTGGAGGCGTAGAGCACCTTGTGCTCGAAGAAGCAAACGGGGTTGTCGTCCCGGATGGCGGTGCGCAGCAGACCCGCGGCGTCAGCGGGAGTGGAGGGGCAGACCACCTTCAGCCCGGGGATGTGCATGAAGATGCTCTCCAGAGACTGGGAGTGGGTGGCGGCGTTGCCGCGGCCGGTGCCCTGCTGTCCGCGAATCACCAGAGGAATCTTGGCGTTGCCGCCGAAGACATAGCGGGTCTTGGCCACCTGGTTGAAGATCTGGTCTGCCGCCACGAAGGCGAAGTCCCAGTACATCAGTTCGGCGATGGGGCGCATGCCGGTGCAGGCGGCGCCCAGGGCGGAGCCGATGATGGCGGATTCGGAAATAGGGGTGTTGCGGATACGATCCGTACCGAATTCCTTATAGAGATCTCTGGTGCAGCCATAGACGCCGCCCAGCTTTTCCACGTCCTCGCCCATGACAAAGACCCGCTCATCCCGGCGCATCTCCTGGGCGATGGTCTCACGAATTGCCTGAGAATACGATAATTTAGCCATCGTTCGTTACCCCCTTATCCCTCATAGAACACGTCGTCCAGAACATGGGCCGGATCGGGCTCCGGGCTGTTCATGGCGAACTCCACAGCCTTGGCCATCTTGTCGGCGGCTTCGGCCTCGATTTCCTCCAGCTCCTTCTTGGTGGCCAGCTTGTGCTTGGTCAGGTAGGTGTGGAAGTGCTTGATGGGATCTTTCTTTTCCTTCCACTCCTCCACTTCCTCGCGGGTGCGGTACGGCTCCGGGTCGCCGGTCCAGTGGCCGCGCCAGCGGTAGGTCTTGCACTCGATGATGGAGGGACCCTCGCCCTTCAGCGCCCGCTCCTTGGCCCGGGCAAAGGCCTCGTATACAGCAACTACGTCGTTGCCATCCACGGTCTCGCCGGGGATGCCGTAACCGGCGGCCCGGTCAGAGATGTTCTCCACAGAGGTAGACTGCCAGGTGGGCACCGTCATGCCGAACTGGTTGTTCTCCACCACATAGATGCAGGGCAGCTTCCAGACGGCGGCCAGGTTGATGGACTCGTGGAAGGTCCCCTGGTTGCTGGCGCCGTCACCGAAGAAGGCGACAGCCACATGGGGCTTGTTCTGCATCTTCAGGCCCAGGGCACCGCCGGTGGCGATGGGAATGCCGCCGCCCACGATGGCGTTGGCGCCCAGATTGCCCTTGGAGAAGTCGGCGATGTGCATGGAGCCGCTGCGGCCCTTGCAGTAGCCGGTGGCCTTGCCCATCAGCTCCGCCAGAGCCCGGTCCAGTTCAGCGCCCTTGGCGATGCAGTGGCCGTGGCCGCGATGGGTGGAAGCGATCAGGTCCTCATCCGTCAGCTGCGCACAGACGGAAGCTGCCACAGCCTCCTCGCCGGTGTACAGGTGAACGGAGCCCCGGAGTTTATTTTCCGTGAACAGTGTCCAGGCTGTTTCCTCAAAGTCGCGGATCTCGTTCATCTTTCGATAGATCCACAGACCCGTTTCACGATCGATCATACAGATCAGCACCTCCATAAAAAGTGTGATTGACTGTGGGCATTCCGCCCAGTGTTGATGTGATTATTTTAACACAAAAGAATAAATTATCAATAATCTATAATCTTTAATTTTGCACAAACTTTTTGCAAGCCCTTTGGCAAAAACGTGGAAGTTGCTTCAAAAGTTGACTAGAGCTGGAAAAACATTTATAATATCATACAAATTTCTGATTCGCTGATCAAAAAACCGGCACAGGGCCGGTGTGGAGGTGTTTGCGTTGGTACGTGGGAGCGGGGCGGCGGAACTCCAGCACCGAAAGGTATTTCGGGAAGAAATCCGCAATGCCATTCGGGGGGCAATTTTTGCTGGAGAGCTGAAGCCGGGCGACCGGATTATCGAGACCTACTGGGCCAAGGAGCTGGGTGTATCCCAGGGGCCGGTCCGGGAGGCTATTCGGGACCTGGAGGCCATGGGGTTGGTGGAAACTGTGCCGTTTAAGGGGTCTCGGGTTCGCTCATTGTCGGAGAAGGATATCCGGGACAATTACTCTGTCCGAATCTGTCTGGAATCCAAGAGCATCCGGGACGCCATTCAAAATCTGGACGATCCCGCTTTGGAGCAGCTGGGCGTCAGGCTGCAGACCATTCTGCACGAAATGGAGGAATCTGCGGGGCAGGGGGATCTGCGGTCCTTTACGGAACAGGACGCCGCCTTTCACCGGGCCATCATCGACGCCACGGGAAATCAGGTTCTGCTGCGGCTGTGGGAACAGTGCAACATGCGCAACTGGTATATGGTCTCCGCCCTGACCGACGCCAAGAGCCTGAAAAAGCTCCAGGCGGGCCATCAGAAATTGACGGAGGCAGTCTGCCGCCGGAATCTGAAAAGCGCTACTGCCACTTTAGAGGACCACCTGACCAGTCTCATGGACAGCTTCATCCGGGGCGTGAAGGAGTAAGGGACAGAGCACAAATTTTGAGTGGATACGGGGAACTCCGCAGTCGGGCGGATGGAATCGCGGGGGGCAGCGCTCCTGGAAACGGAGCTCTGAGCCCCTTTGCCCAGGGAGAGGAGAAATGCCCGGGCAGGTACGCGGCCCTTCCTGTATCCATTGCCTATGGCCGGGAGAGCCCGTCCTGGTTTCCGAGAACGCCGCATGTGAGATATTGACGGACGTTTTCCTGTTCCGGCGGTTCTCGCTGGGGAGATCTCTGTTATCAACAAAAGGCCTGGGCGCTCTGCATTGCAGAGCGCCCAGGTCTTTTTCTCAATCAGGCGAAAGCCAAGAAACCGCTGGGGCATTTTGGATTACTCCATCCAGTGGATCCAGTTGGCGGCAAAGAGGTTGTCCTTGAGACACACGAAATGGAAGGCTCCGCTCATGGGGACCTCCGCCAGATCGAACCGGGTCAATGTCCCCGCCTCCAGCTCCCGAGCTACCACCGGCGCGTAGAGGAAGGAGATGCCCAGGCCATCCGCCACCAGGGATTTGATGGTGTTGAAATCACTGATGGTCACCACGCCGGGAAAGCTGTCCAAGGAGTAGTTGCGGCGGTGCAGAGCCTCCTCAAAGATGGCCCGGGTGCCGGAGCCCTCCTCCCGCAGGATCAGCCGCTCGCCGGACAGCTCGTCCAGAGGCACCGCCCGACCGGACAGCCGGTGACCGGGGGCGCAGACGCCGAAAAAGGCCTCCTGCCGGTAGAGACAGGAATCGTAGCGGCTGCGGTCAAAGTACCCCTCCACCAGGGCAAAGTCCAGTCGCCCCTCCTCCAGCGCTTGCAGCAGCACCTGAGTGTTGTCCACCAGCAGGGAAAAGGCCGCCTCCGGCTGAGCCCGCAGAAACCGCTCCACCTTGGGGGCGATGAGATACTCCCCGATGGTCTTGGAGGCTCCCACCCGCAGGGAGATGGGCGTGGGGGCGGCCATGGTGGTCTCCACCTTCCGGGCATTATAGGCCATGGAGCGTGTGAATTCCCGCAGCCGTACGCCGGCCTCCGTCAGCCGGAGGACCTTGCCCTCATAGGAAAACAGGCGGCAGCCGTAGTAGTCCTCCAGGTAGTGGATGTGATGGGTCACCGCAGGCTGGGTCAGGCACAGCCGCTCCGCCGCCCGGGTGTAATTCATGGTCTCGCACAGAACGAGAAAGGTATTCCAGCGCTGATCCAGCATGACGCATCACCTATTATAAAAAATTATTGTTATATAACAATTCTTCATTTTATTTTATCAACAACCTGCGCTATAATCAAGGGCAGTTAAGGGAACTTCCCCAGAGAATGCAAAGAAAATACATGGAGAAAGAGAAAGCGTATCATGGAGTTTTTAAAAAAAGTCGGACCGGGCCTGCTGCTGTGCCTGATTTTAGCCATCCCCAGCTGGCTGCTGGGCCGGGCCTTTCCGGTGATCGGCGGGCCGGTCATCGCCATTTTGCTGGGAATGGTGGTATCCCTGGTATTGAAGGACCGCACCCGTTATCAGGGGGGCATCGCCTTCACCTCCAAGAAGATTTTGCAGTACGCGGTGATTTTGCTGGGCTTCGGCCTGAACCTCTCTGAGATTGCCAAGGTGGGCAGCCAGTCCCTGCCCATCATCTGCACCACCATCACCATGTCCCTGGTAATCGCGTTCCTGCTGCGCAAGTGGATGAAGATTCCCGGCAACATCTCCGTGCTGGTGGGCGTGGGGTCCTCCATCTGCGGCGGCAGCGCCATCGCCGCCACCGCGCCGGTCATCGGCGCGGACGATGAGGAGATCGCCCAGGCCATCTCCGTGATCTTCCTGTTCAACATCCTGGCGGCGCTGTTCTTCCCCACCTTAGGCGGCGCCATGGGCATGAGCAACGAGGGCTTCGGACTCTTTGCCGGAACCGCCATCAACGACACCTCCTCCGTCACGGCGGCGGCCTCCACCTGGGATACCCTCCACGGCACCAACGGCGCGGTGCTGGAGTACGCCACCATCGTCAAGCTGACCCGGACATTGGCCATCATTCCCATTACCCTGGTGCTGGCCGTTTGGCGGACCTACCAGGCCAAGCGGGGCGGCAGCGCCTCCAGCGGCTCCTTCAACATCAAGAAGATCTTCCCCTTCTTCATCCTGTTCTTCGTGCTAGCCTCCGTCATCACCACCGTGGCCACCATGTCGGGTGTGGACGCCGGGGTGTTCCAGCCCTTTAAGGAGCTGTCCAAGTTCTTCATCATCCTGGCCATGGCGGCCATCGGCCTCAACACGGACATTGTGAAGCTGGTGAAATCCGGCGGAAAGCCCATCTTCATGGGCGCCTGCTGCTGGGCCGGCATCACCTGTGCCAGCCTTGTGATGCAGCACCTCCAGGGACTGCTGTAAGCTGCTGAGAAAATAGAAAGGAAGCGGATCACCATGTACGACATCCTCATCATCGGAGCGGGCCCCGCCGGTATCAGCGCGGGCATCTACGCCGTCAGCCGGGGCAAGCGGGCCCTGGTGCTGGAAAGGGGACAGGTGGGCGGCATCATCGGAAAGGTGTCCACCGTCACCCACTACACCGCCATCGAGACCCAGGAGACCGGGGCCACCTTTGCCGCCCGTATGAAGGAGCAGGCCCTCCGAGCCGGGGTGGAGATCGTCTACGCCAACGTCACCGGCGTAACGCTGGCAGGGGAGACCAAGACCGTGGTCACCGACAAGGGTACCTTCCAGGCCAAGCGGATCATTCTGGCCAACGGCGGCACGCCCCGGAAGCTGGGTATCCCCGGCGAGGCGGAGCTGTCCGGCAAGGGCATGGGCATGAACGCCGCCCGGGACGGCGCCGCCTATACCGGGAAGAATGTCTACGTGGTGGGCGGCGCCGACGGCGCCGTAAAGGAGGCCCTGTACCTGGCGGCCTTCGCCAAGCACCTGACCATCATCCACTTCGAGGACCAGCTGGGCTGTATCGCGGAGTTCCGTCAGAAGGTGGCGGCTGCCGGGAACATCTCCTTGCGGCTGGCCTCCCGGCTCCACGCCGTCTATGGACGGGACCAGGTGGAGCGGCTGGAGATCGCCCATGAGCACGACGGCAGCATTGAGACGGTGGAGGACCCCGGCTGCGGCATCTTTGTCTACGCCGGCGTGACGCCCAACACGGAGCTCTACACGGAGCTGGAGCTGGTGGATGGATACATTCCCACCAACGAGAAGATGGAGACCGCCATCCCCGGAGTCTACGCCGCCGGAGATATCCGGGTCAAGCAGGTGCGGCAGGTGGCCACCGCCGTGTCTGACGGCGCCATCGCCGCCATCAACGCCGCCATGTGATTGCGGAAGTTGAAAAGAATACACGGAGATTGATTTCCCAATATGCGGCAGGGGCCGCGGCTGGAGTTCCAGCCGCGGTCCTTTGCTTTTTTCGGTGATATCTGGGACCGGTGTCCGCGGGCACCGGTAAACGGGGCTGCCGCCTCTGCGGCAAACCACAGAAGGGCTTGCGGCGGGCAGCCACCGCTCAACGGTTTGAAAAAACGCCCATGATGGAGTATACTTTCAGCAGAGGCGAAAGATGGAAGCGGCAAAAAGGGAGGACACTGTACTGCTCCACAGGCCTGAGCGCCCCTTGGCAATCTTCCACTGAAATTATTTTGGAAATCTGGAACCTTTGTCCATTATTTTCGTCTAACAAAATAAGTATGAAGCGAATCCCGCGGTCCCAAAAGAGAATGGAGGTACAAACATGAAAAAGCTGCTGTCTTTGCTGCTGGTCCTTCTGCTCTCCTTCGGCACGGCCCTGCCTGTGTCCGCCGCCCAGGAGGGCGGCAGTGACGCGGAGCTGGAGAGGGTCACCCGGTCCGTCAAATCCGCCCTGCATCTGGATACGGATGGCTACACGGATTTTCGCGGCGACTATGAGGCGGGGGAACTGACGCCTCAGTGGTATCTGTACTGGACCGGCGACGCCGGAAGCCTCTCCGTCACCGCCCTGTCCGACGGCACCGTGGTCAGCTACACCCTGAACGCTGCGGAGACTGTGTCCCGGCCCAGCACGGGCCTGCCCAGCTTCCCCCAGGGGAACGGGGAGGAGGCCGCTGCCGCCGCGGCCTCCTTTGCCGCGGGGCTGCTGCGATCCGGGGAGACGCTGGAGCTGGAGGAGCCCTCCGGTCTGGACAGCCTGGACAGCACCGCCTACCGCTTTTCCGGCAATTTGCTGCTCAACGGCCTTCCTTCGCCTCTGAGCTATTCCATCACCGTCCGGGCCGCTGACAATGTGGTGACCCGTTTCCGGCGGGATGTGCCGGAGAACACGTTCCTGGGGACCATCCCCTCCGCCTCTGCGGTCGCTTCCCAGACCGATGCCGCCAAGGCCCTGCGAGGGACTCAGTCCCTGCGGCTGGAGTACATTCTGCCGGAGGATGACAGCACCACCGCCGTCCTGTGCTACCTGCCGGACAGCGTCCACGACTTCTACGTGGATGCCAAGACCGGAAAGCTGGTGGACCTGACGGAGCGGGAGCAGCTGATGTACGGCCTCGGCATGGGCGGCACCGCCAACGACACAACCGCAGAGAGCGGCGCGGCTGCCGAGACCGACAAGGTCCTCTCTGAGGCGGAGCAGGCCGGCATCCAGCAGCTGGAGGGCGTGCAGTCCTCCCAGGCTCTGGACAAAGCCCTGCGGGCCGTGCCGGAGTACGGCCTGAGCAAGTACGCTCTTGCCTCCGCGCGGTTCTCCGTAGGCGAGGCTGGAGAGGACGGCGCGGCCCCGGTGACCTGCGTCCTGCGCTACACCCGTGCCAACGGGGAGGACGTGCTGACCCGGACCTTCACCGTGGACGCTCGGACCGGACAGATTCAGTCTCTCTGGTCCTACCTCCCCTGGAAGGAGACGGATAAGGCCGCCCTTACCCGGGACCAGGCCCTGGAAAAGGCCAAGGCCTTCTTGGAGACCTATTTCGGAGATCACTGTGCCCACCTGGAACTCTACGAGACCCCGGATGACGCGGTAGTTCCCCTGGGGGACCAGGCGGAGAATGTCTCCGCCTACACCTTCCGCTTCGCCCGGAAGGAAAACGGCTACTTCTTCCCGGAGCAGGACTACACGGTGACCGTCGACGCCTCCGACGGCTCCGTGTGCGGCCTGTCCTTCCGGTACGACGAGGCGGTGGAATTTGAAGACCCCCAGGGCGTGATCTCCCTGGAGGCCGCCATGGACGCCTGGATGGCCACCTATGACGTGACCCTGGGCTACCTGCTGGTGCCCCGGGAGCTGAGCGGCGGCGACACCGTGTCCCAGCGGCTGATGCAGATGGGCCTTGGCGCCTATTACTACCTGGAGCTGGGCTATACCCTGGAGCGGGCGGAGACCTGCCGGGGCATCGACGCCAAGAGCGGCGAGGTGGTGACCTACGCCTGGCAGCGTCAGGAGACGGGGCTGACCTACAGCGACGTGGAGGACTCCTGGGCCCAGGCCGATATTGAGCGGCTGGCCGGATTCGGCGTGGGCTACAGCGGCGGTGTCTTCCAGCCCGGCAAGACCCTGACCCAGTGGGATCTGGTGTGCCTGCTGTACAGCCTGAACTACTATCCTTTAGACCCGGCCGAGGCCACGGAGCAGGAGCGGAATTCGGCGTATGCGGCCGTCTATTCCATGGGCGCCCTGACCCGTGGTGGCCGAGAGGACGGCGCCGCCGTGACCCGAGGGCAGCTGGTCCAATCTCTGCTGGATGCCGCCGGCTACGGTCCCGTGGCCCGGCTGGAGGGGATCTTCACTTGCGCCTACTCGGACCGGACCTCTATTCCCGCCGATCAGCTGGGCTATGCCGCCATTGCACAGGGGCTGGGACTGGTCAGCGGCGCCTACAACAGCGGGGCCTATGCCACCCGAGCCCAGGCCGCCGCCATGCTCTGCCGCCTGATGGAGCGGTGAGCGAACATTCGCGGTAACGATAACTCCGCAAGCTTGCTTTCGCTGAAACGGTCCTCCAAGAACGAAAAGGTCCTGGGATATTCTGTGAATTGTAAAAGCGCCCGCCGATTTCTCGGCGGGCGCTTTCCGCGCGGGCGCGGGCTGCCGTCAGAGCGGAGCCGGCGGGCCGCAGCGGTTTGAAATATGATTCTTGTGATTCTTTGGAATCTGTCACTGTGCCGCTTATAAACGGGATACGCCAAACTGCGCGGTCCCGCTCGGAGCCATTTCCCCGCCGCCTGCGGGGCAGAGGAGGCCGTTCAGGGGAGGAGCAGGTCGATGCCCTGCTGGAGGGCCTCGCCGCTGAGGGCTCCCACGCCCCGGGCCACGGCGTAGCCCTCGGCGTCGATGAAGTAGGTGGTGGGAATGGAGAAAGCGCGGTAGGCAAGGGCGGCGCTGATGTCGGTGTCGTAGAACACGGGGAAGGTGTATGCCTGCTCCGCGATGAAAGCAGAGGCGCTCTCCACGGTCTCCCGGGTTCCGTCCGTCAGATTGACCATGAGAAACTGTACGTCGTCGCCCTGGTCCTGATAGGCCTCCTCAAAGTCCGGCATCTCGCTTTTGCAGGGACCGCACCAGCTGGCCCAGAAGTTCAGCACCACCGGCTTTCCCACATAGTCGCTGAGATGGACCTCATTGCCCTCAACGTCGTAGACGGTGAAATCCGGCGCCTGAATGGGCTCGTCGACCTCTCCGGCCCCGGGAGCGCTGAATTCCTCGGATTCGCCGGCGGGCTCTGTGGTTTCCTGGGCTATCAGGGAATCTGTTTCCACGGTGTTGGACAGACGTCCGTACAGCACATAGGCTCCGCCCATGACCAGCACCAGGACCAGCAGGGTGATAAATAACGCTTTCTTTCCTTGCATAATCGTTTCCTCCTCAGCTCAGCAGGCTCAGCAGCCGTCCCATGGTGCCGGTGGCCATCAGAATACCGATGAGAATCAGCAGTCCGCCGCAGATTTTATTGATGATGCCATAGTGACTTTTGATAAAGTCCAGGGCCGATTTCAGCCGGTCGATCAGCAGGGCGCTGAGCAAAAAGGGAATGCCCAGGCCCAGGGAGTACACCAGCAGCATCCCCATGCCCTCCAGCACATGGCCCCGCTGGGAGGCCAGCATCAGCGCCGACCCCAGGAAGGCTCCCACGCAAGGGGTCCAGCCGATGGAGAAGATGACCCCAAACAGGGCGGCGGAGAAAAAGCCCAGATCCCGGGTGTCCACGCTGCGGCGGCTGCCCCGGAACAGATTCACCTTCACCAGACCCAGGAAGTGGAGTCCGAAGAAGACCACAATGAGGCCCGAGACGATATTCACCGCCGTCTGGTGGCTTTTCAAAAATCCGCCTACGGTGCCTGCCAAAGCCCCCATGGCTACAAACACCAGCGTGAAGCCCAGCACAAAGCCCAGGGCGTTGGTCAGGGTTTTCCGGGTGCTGCGCTGCCCGCCTCCGGCGAAGTAGGATATATATACCGGCAACATGGGCAGCAGGCAGGGGGAGATGAAGGTGATGATACCCTCCAGAAAGGAAATCAGATACTGCATATGACGTCTCCTTATTTTATGGGTGGATGGGCGGCCCGGTCTTCTGTTGAGAAAAATGGCACTGTCCCTTTCAAATTCTCCGGCCGTCCGCGGGTCCGCAGCTGGGACAGCGGAGATAGGAAGCGGTGCTCCACGGCCTGGGCGGACGTATGGCCCGCCTCCGAGGAACCGGAACGATTTTTTTATAGGATATCCGATGGCGGCGGAAACTTCTGTGATGATATCACCTTTTGACATGA
>CATZYY010000053.1 GCA_958426425.1 uncultured Oscillospiraceae bacterium | reverse complement strand
AGATTTGCAAAGAACACCTTTACTACCGCGTATGTCATCAGAATGATACAGAACAGGATCATGAAGGAGCTGGTCAGCACGCCCAAGCCGAAATAGGAGTTATCCAGCATTTCAGAGAGGGTGTTGACCTCGCTGAGTTCTTCCACGATCTCCTGCCCCACCTCACCGATGCTGGTGCCATAGCCCGTGATCCCGGCAGAAAAGGTACCTTGCAGAGAGACGGAGAGCGCATAAAGGCGAACTGGGGCAACAGTGAAAAGGGATACCGCCAGAAAGCCCTTGAGGATACTCAGCGCAGTCTGCTGGAGATTTCCCCGCCCGCCGCTGACATACATAATGCCGAACTGAAAACACGAGACAACGACGCTCACCCCGAACAGGGCCCAGGCCAGACGGGAGAAAAACAGGACGATGGCCTGGACCCAGGCAAGATCAAACAGTTCCACACCCATATTCCCCATCTGGGAGAAAAAGTTTCCGAGGAATCCGACGATCTGACCGTAAAACCAGTCCACAAGGTTGTCCATCACCGTGGCGGCTACAAAATCCCAAATAAACAACTTCTGGTGTCACCTCACTCTCAGATGGGGCGCACCATCCGTGCGACGCGAGGGCCGCAGGATCGTGCGGCCCTTATTGGATTTCACATTCCGACAATTCCCCAGATGTAGTTGGGCGCTGTTAATGTGAAAATCAGACAAGCCAGGAGGATTGCCGGGCCTGCCCACTCAAACTGGTGCCCTTTCCGGTACTCAAAGTAAGTGCTTCCCAGCTTGACAAAGAATGCGATTGCCAGGATCATGTCCAGGGCGGGAAACACCACATTGTCAACAACGGTCTTGATCTGATCAGCCGCCGCATCCCACGTCTCCTCAATCGCGCCTGCCACATCGCCCTCCGCTGCAAAGGCGGCGGAGCTGCAAACGCAGGCCAGAAGGAGTACTGCCACGGCAAGAAACAGCATTTTTTTAGCTTTCATACGCACCTCCAAGTAGGAGAGCGCCGCCCAAACGGGCGGCGCTCTGTGTCATACAGCTTTTAATATCCGGTCCGGGGCAGCGGCTGGGAGGCTTTGTAGATCGTAGTCACCCATCGGGAGGTGGCCATGATCCACTGTCCGTTATGGACGCCGCCGACGTCTGCCTGGTTGACCACCTGGCTGCCGCCGGTCAGCCACTTGCTGGCGGTGCAGTACACCACCGACGCCTCCACCTGCCGGAAATTGGAGGGCACGATGCCGAAGGACACCATGAACTCCGTCACCCGCTCCCCGGAGCCGAGGCCCAGGACCGCGGGAGAGGCGTCCAGCACGTAGTTCTGCTGGGTGCTGAGGCTATCCGCCAGCACCCGCCAGCTATCGCCGCTGTAGTTGGTCTTATAGACGATCTTGTAATTTCCGGGCACGTTGTAGGTACCCGTGACGATCTTGTCCAGCGCCGCGAAGGTCGGCAGGGTGTCCCGCCAGTAGAAGGACTCCAGGGCCGTGGTGGAGTTGTTGGCAATGCCGGAGAAATCGTAGCGCAGCGTCTGACCGGGGACCGCCTCCACATAGCCGGTTTTCTTGATGGACACGTTGGTATACAGGCTCTTGTTGGTCATGGCTGCCTTGACGATCTGACCCGCGAACTCGATCTCCACCTCAATGGGAGTTTTGTCCAGGCCATAAAAATCCGCCGCCTTGGATTCCACGATCTTGTACCGGCCCAAAGGCAAGGGCTTGGAGGCCGCCACGCCATTCTTGTCCGTGACGATGGTATCCACCAGATTGCCGGTCCGGTAGTTGTAGATCTCGAATTCCGTGTTGGGGATCGGCGTCCCGGCGGGCCAGCCGTTCATGCTGTTGTAGTCTTCCGAGGTCTTGGTGATCTGGATCTGGCCGGTGATGGGGGTATTCTCCCACTCCACCAGCGTCGTCTCGCCGGACTTCACATAGACGGTTTTCCGCTCGGTGTCTGGCACATAGCCCTCATTTTCCAGCTCCCGCAGATAGTAGCGGCCACTCTCCAGATTCTCGATGTAGACGTACCCCCGGTCATCACTGGTGTACTGGCCGATGGGGGTATTCGTATCATCATACAGAAGGAACGTGACCCCGTAGAGGCCCTCGCCTGTGACACTGCTGGTTTTATGAATCAGGATTCCGCTGAACGCCGCGTTTTCGATCTGCAGCAGCGTGGTCTTTCCGTCTTCCACTTCAAAGTAATGCGGGGTATCATCCAGCTTAAAGCCATCGCCAGCCTTGATCTCCACAGCATAGTAGGCGCCGTCCTCCAAGGAGAGGAATACCCGTCCATTTTCATCGGTGGTAACCGTGTCGACCAGCTCGTCATCCACCTTCCGAATTTCAAAGGTCACATTCGGGATGCGCTCGGAGGTATTACTGGCGTTGACCTTGATGATTTCCACTCCGCCGATAGGATCATTGTAGAATGTCAGCGTCTGGGTGTCCTCGGGATTGACGGTTACCGTCTGCATCTGGGAGGCCGGATCAATGGTATATCCCTCAATCGTCTTGGTCTCCTTCACCACGATCGTCCCGGTGATCCCGGAAATACGGATCTCACCGTTGGAATCCGTCGTGTAAAGGCCCAGACTGGAGAGGTGCCCGTTGGCGTCATCCACGTAACTGCCATCCGCATAGGTCAGTTCAAACTCCACACCGGCCAGAGGCTCCTTCGTCACCGAGTTCAGCTTCCGAATGACGATAGTCCCGGCAATTTCGTTCCAGAAGGTCAGGGTCTGGACTTCACCCTCCTTGATCAAGATGCTTTGGGGCGTTCCATCCAGCACATATCCCTCCACCGTTTTGGTCTCCCGCGCGGTGACGGTGGTACCGGGAGTCAGGCCGGAAATGACCACTCTTCCGTCCGCCCCGGTGGTGTAGACGCCGTTGTTGGGACCTACCACTGCGCCGGAAGAATCCGTTACCAGGAATTCCACGCCGGACAGAGGTTCATTCTTCGTCCCTTCGATGAACTTCTGGAGGACCAGAGTCGTGGTCGGGGTGTTGTAAAAATACAGTGTCTGTGTATCGTTGGGATGCACGGCCACCGTCTGGCTTTGGGTAGCCGGATCAATGGTGTAGCCGGGGATGGTGGCGGTCTCAGTGACCACTAATGTGCCGACTACACCGGTGATCTTGATCTGACCGTTTTTATCTGTGTAGTAGAGGCCATTGGAGGAAAGCTGCCCATACTCATTCGGTACGAAGCTGCCGTCTGCATAGGTCACCTTGAACTCGACACCCTCCAGCGGCTCATGTCCTGCGCCGCTGCTGTTCTTCTGAATGATCAGCGTTCCTGCAGGTGCATTCCGGAACTCCAGACGAGCAGTTTCTCCGCTTTTGATCAAGGCAGACTGGGGGGTGCCGTCCAGGAGATAGCCCGTTTTTGCCCGAATTTCCCGTACTACTACCGTGGTTCCAGGAGTAATGCCGTCGATCAGAATTTCTCCTGCGCTGTTGGTGGTATACTTTCCGTTGTTATTGCCCAGGTAATTTCCGGCGCTGTCGGTCACCAGGAATTCCACGTCCGAAAGCGGCTCATGCTTATCGTCATTGCTGACCTTCGTGATCAGCAGAGAGCCCAGAGGCGCATTGCCGAAGCGCAGCGTCACCACATCCTGATCCTTGCCGGAGATATAAACGGTCTGGGGTTCGGCATCAATGATATGGCCGTCCGGGCTCTCCAGCTCCTGACAGATATATGTGCCCTCCCGGAGTCCCGTCACTGTGAAGGACCCGTTCGAGGAGGTGGTATATGTGCCGATGACGGTACCGCCGGTGCCGGAGGTCTCACCGCTCAGATATCGCAGCTCGAAACGCGCCCCCTCGAGACCGAGTCCTGTCTTCGAGTCGTATTTATATACCACCAAGGCCGACAGGGGCACGTTATCTACGATCAGCTCCTTGCTGGCGCCGCCTTCCAGATAGAACTCGTAAACGCCGTCTCCCTGGATGGCGAAGCCTGTGCTTGGCTCCTCCTCAGCCACCTTGTACCAGCCTCTGTTGATGTCGCTGAGGACAATCTTTCCCGCAGAGTCCGTATAATAGGTGCCCAGGTCATTGATCTCGCCGGTCTCTGTGTTGTCACTTCCATAGTAGATATGGAAGCGCGTGTTTTCCAGAGGATCGGTCGTCACGGAATTCCGCTTCAAAATAGTGAGGGACGGCTTTACTGCGTTAAAGAATGTGACCGTCTGCGTTCCACCCGCCGCAAGAGAAATGGTCTGGGGAATATCACAGAGGATGACATTGGAAGGCACATTGACCTCTGTGATTTTGAAGCTGCCTACGGGCAGTTCCAGGAAGATATGCCCCTGCTCGTCCGTAGTGGCGGAGGTGGAGTAGTCGCCGTCGATCTGTTCGATTTTGTAGGTCACACCCGCGATTGGGCTGCTGTCGGCAATGTTTTTCTTCAGGATCTCAAGGCCCGGCTTTTGATAGTCCTGGAACCGGGCCTCCGTAGTCTTTCCGGGCCGGAGGGCCACGGTCTGCTCAGTGTGACAGAGGACGTAAGGGGACGGCACTGATTCCTCTCGCAAAACATATACACCGGTGGGAAGCGCCTCGAGCGTCGCTGTCCCGTCCGGGCCGGTAGAAACAGAGGTAGAGTAGTTCCCGGTAACGGATTTCACGGAAATGACCGTATTCGGGATCGGCTCGCCAGAGAGTGCGTCCGTCTTGATAATCTTCAAATTTGGGAGCTCCTCATCCTCTGCCGTGACCGTATACTGTCTGTCTCCATCGGTGACATCCACATAGACACTGTGGGGCGTGGGGTCCAGAGCGAAACCTGCCGGAGCTTCTCGCTCCACAAAGGTCCACAGTCCTTCGGTGACGTCGTTGACCTCAATGATGCCCCCGCCCGAGGTCACATCGCTGCCGACGATCTGACCGTCTCGATAGATGTTATAGACGGCGCCGTCCAGTCCCCGGTCGGTCCCTGCGGCTACCTTGCGGAAGGTAATGTCGCCGTCTCCGGCTACAGGCGGCGGATTATCCGGGTCGCCGGGCTGTGGCAGGTCATTTGTTACGATTTTTCTTGTGGAGTGATAGGCTGCGAACGCCTGCCGGCCGGAGACGCTGGAAGTTGCCAGCACCGCCCATTTGGAACTGTCATCCTCCACGATGGAGGCCTGGAGGCCCTGGGCGGCGTATTCCTCTACCTGTGCCTGCAGCTCTGCGTCCTCGTTGGCTTTCTGACCCAGAAGCCAGTTGTAATACTCCACATATTGGTCATAGGTATCCTGATTGGCGAAGCCGCCGGCATCGATATCGCCGGACGGATCTCCGCCCGCGGACTTATCGCTCTGGTGGTCCCAGATATAAGTCTGCAAGGCCATGAACAGGCTGCCGGGGATCTCGCCGGTGTAGTCCGCAATATAGGACATCATCCACTTGACGTTTTCCTGCGTCGCCACGTCCATTTCCCCCAGGCCGGTCTTGGCCACGATCTCATTCCACAGCGCATCGGCATCCGTGCCGGTAGCAGAGCGGTAGGTGTAAGACTGTAGAAAAGACTCTGTCCCGTAACGATAGGAATAGCCCAGATCCATACAGTAGAGCTGTCTGCCCGCTGCGGTAGGCGGCCGGTAGCTGTAAGACTGGCCGGATGCCGTGAGCCGGGTTGTCCAAAGGTTCGGGTCCGTTACCGGCGTGATCCCAACACCGGTAGACTCTGCCGCGAAAGCCGCTGTCGGGAACAGCGACAATACGGTCAGCAGGGTCAGAAAAAGGGATACGATTCGCTTTTTCATGAGTGCCCTTTCTGCGCGTGAAAGAAAGAGCAGTCCACTCGAAAGGCCGTCGCGGTTCTCCTTCTTTCACGGCCTATAATATGATTTCGAGTGTGACTTTGGGATAAAAAAGCAGACCGTCCTTCCAAGGACGGTCTGAGTTCCTATGCATTCCGCACAGGATCAAAAGCATTTTACACGATCAATTCGAAGGCGGATACCCGCCATGCGGCCTCCTTATTCAGTCGGAAATAACTCCGTCCGCCGCTTTCGAACGCTTAAACTTTTTTCCAGCATGGAGCGCACCTGTTCCATCGAATAGGTACATTCGCCATTGAGACGGGATATCTCCGCTTCCCATATACTGGTCCGATGCGTCATGACCTTTTCTTGTTCTTCAGACATTTTCTTCAAGCTGTTCCTCACAAAACTGCTTTAATGTTGGGATGTCCATGTTCGCGGTTTCCCAAATGACTTGACGGTCCATGCTGCCGTAGCTGTGTGCTACCATGTTCCGCATTCCTTTGATCGGTCCCCATTGGATGCGGCTGCTGGTTTTCTTCCGATATTCTTCTGACAGGCCTCCGCTCAACTCTCCGATTTGCAGAATGCTGAACGATACCGAACGCTGGAAATCCTCATCCTGATCAAAAACCTCAAAGCTGTTTCCGTATCGCCGGATGGTCTTTTCAATGGCGTTGCAGTAATCCAGGATATGCTGGATACGCTGTAAGTCAGGCTGCAGCATAAATACTCACCCTTTCCCGCTTGATGGTCTCCCGGAATTGAAGGTCTCCCTGCATCTGCGTCTTTTGTTCCAGGGAACTGACCGTAATGAGATCAATGGGCTTATTCAGTGCTTTTTCCAAATCACAGTAAAGTGCGCCCAGGGAAAACAGGCTTCTCAGTGCGGTGCCGGAGGTGTCGATCAGCAAGTCAATATCGCTGCTCTCCGTGGCAGAACCTCTGGCGTAGGACCCAAAGAGGTACACCGCCTTGAGATGATATCGAATTGCAATCGGTGCAACGATCTCGCGGATCTGATCGATCTGATAGACCACCTTCGACCACCTCCTTTTTTATTATTATACCCGCCAATCAGTCCGCTGTCTATGTTTTTCCGGCATCCGGTCAGGAGATTGCCGGTTCATCCACCCAGGAGACTGTGTATCCATTGGGGCAGAACTCCTGCACACAATACCAGCACGGCTCTCCAGCGGCATTTGTCCCCTCAGCAATTCCGACGCCCACCATATATACCGTATCGCTCAGCATGTGATCCAGGTGCCCCTTCGAAGCAGCCCAGTCATCGACCGTTGCTTCCGCAAGCGGTTTTCCGATGGACGCCAGCCACTCCTCATTGATCCGGTGAATGTTTTCCGTGGTCTGGCTGCAGTCTGTCACTGTGTAGTATTTCCTTCCGTCAGGTCTCACATGAAAATAAGTTCCCGTGACAGCCATTTCCTCTGCCCGGACCTGTGCAGCCCGCATCAGGAGGTCACTGGTCCCCAGCGCATCCAGGCCGTGCTCCTTCCGGAGCGCATTGGTGAGGTCCACAATTTCCTGTTTCGCCGTATCAACGTCACGAGCTGCCGCCGGAGCCGCTTCTTCTGTGGCTGGCTGCGGAACTGCCGGCGGCTCGCCGGTATAGTCCGCATTGCTGTCCACCTGGACGCCGTCCTGCCAGTAGACGTTGAAGCCCACCTCCTTTCCGATGTCCCGGAGCTTGACAAAGTTATTGCCGTTGATGTTGTACGCCTCCATCTCCACCTGCTGTCCATCCACGAAGATGGGCTGCCAGGTGGGCTGGGCCACGATCCCCGCGGCATAGGCGCCGCCGCACAGGGCAGCGCCAACCGCCATGCCTGTCAGCAGCAGGCCAATGTTTTTCCCTCTGTTTTTCATCGCTTACCTCCTCATCTTAAGCTTAGGCCAGTACCTGGCCGCTTTCCCGACGCGGTGATCCTTTGTAGCGGACACCCGCCACAGGCCGTGGGTCTGATAGGCGGAGCAGACCACCTGTTCCAGCAATTCGCCCGCCAGCACATACACGGCTGTTTTGGGGCTTCCACTGTCCGCGATCACCGGCCTGCCGCTCTCCAGACGCCGCCGGCCGGCGGCGTCCAGGTAGATCTGGCCAGCCGGAGTCCGCAGATCCAGGTCCGCGTCAGGATGAGCATCAAGGAACTCGCGGACCGTCATGGCGGTCCTTTTGTCCTTTCATCATATCGAAGAATGAGGGGGAAAGCCATTGATGATTGTGGAAAAACAAAGCGTGAAAACGAAGCAGTTTGAACATCACACTTCCACCGCCCGGACGCACCAGCGGTATACGCTCTGGTCACGAACGCAGGTGTAGAGGGTCAGGCAGTTTTCCGTGGTCGGCGTGAGGCTGCTTCGGTCCGTCTCGGAGATCTTCTCCACGGAGGTCACCCGATAGGTCCGGGTGCCCAGTTTTGTGGTGTACTGGATCTTGTCCCCGATATCCAAGGTGTGGATCTCTCCAAAATAGTCATTTGTACCTCGGTTGTGTGCTGCCAGCGCCACGTTTCCGCTCCAAATAGAAGTTTCCTCGAAATGGCCGACGCCCTTTCGCAGGTCCGCGCTGTCTGTTCCCTGGTAGACTTTCACAGTGAGCCCAAGCGTGGGGATCTTCAATGTGGCGAGATACCCGCCGGAATAATAGAGATCCTCCGTCACCTCGGTGTAGCCGACGGTGCCGGAGGACGAAGAGCTGCCGGTGGAGGGAGGCGAACTGGTGACGGGGGTCCCCGGGGTAACAACCGCCGCGGTGCCGCCGTTGATGACCGCGCCGGTGGCTGCCATGCCGCCGGGGGCCAGGTTGGGCGTAAGATAGGTGCCGGTGTTGAGGGTATAGGCGCTGGGGCTGCCGAAGGCCGGCGGGATCAGCGCCGCATTCTTGCTGCGGTCCTCGTTGACCGCGGCGCCGCCGTCTGCCGTGATCACAGGCTCGATGGACGTGGGTTTGCCGTAGTCAGGGTCGCCGGGGGCGTCGATGGTGTATTCCAGGGCCCCGGCCTGGATGGTCAGGCCCGCCATCAGGCCCACAAAAAGCAGTACGCTCAGTGCTTTCTTCATAATGTCTCCTTTCCGTTCCTATTTGGAACGCATTGATTCGGTGCGCAGTACGGGAAGTATTTTGCTGTTCGCTCACTGGGACTTCTCGCTGCTTTCTACTTCCTCCACTTCACTGCGCCGCCGGAAAAAGACCGCCGCGCCGATCCCTACGCCGACAGCCGCCACGATGCCGAACGGCAGCAGCACGGCGCCCCAGTTGAACTGGCCGACTCCGCTGTCCTCAGCTCCCGCCACCGGCTGGATGGGAGTGCCCTCGAAGATGGCCACATACCGCACACGGTCCAGCGCGATGTGGCTGACGGTGCCGGTGTAGTCCGCGGTCACTGTGTAGCCGGTCACGTAACTGCTGGTGGCGCTGCCGGTATAGATGGCCACAGCGGTGAACCGGTCGCCCAGGGCGTAACCATCCAGAGAGGCGGTGTTGTCCGCCTGCCACTGGAGCGTCTCCAGCGTCAGCGTGCGGCCATTGTCCGTGATCGTCTTGGGGATATTGGCGGTATCCTGATTGACCAGATTGGGATAGGAGCGGGTAGCGGACACCTTCTTGGTGGAGCTGCCGTATCCGGCCACCTCCACCTGAACGGTATCCAGCTGCAGCTCCAGCGTACCGATCAGTCCGTCGTCTGTGATGAATTCCTTCTCCTGGGGCAGCAGGGCCAGCACGGACTCCATGTCCTTCTTGTCGCTCTGGAGGGAGACCGTCTCCGTGTGCTGGCGCTCCTCATGCTCCGGGAGTTCCTGCTTGAGCAGATCCGTCAGGGTGTAGTGGTATCCGTCCTGCTGGAAATCCGAGCGGGAGATCCCCGCGGGATCGTCCTCCGGGGACAGGTCATAGACCTTGCGGATCTCACAGCCGTCCTCGCTCCTGGTGACGGAGGTGGGATAGCACACCTCCGGGGCTTCGGCGGCCATGGCCGCCGGGGTCAATGCGGCGGTCAGGCACAACGCCGCGGCACAGATGGTTAACAGTTTCTTCATGATGTTTTTCACCCCTTCATATTCATTCCGCCCATCGCGGGGCCGTTCTGTTGATTCTGGGTCCGGGTCATCTCCAGACGGTATGCTTCCAGGACCGCCTTATCAAACGTGCGTTTGAATTCAAGCGTACAGGGGAAGCAGTAGTCCTTAAATTCACTGCCGACCTTACGTCTGGGCATTGCGACAAAGGGCCCATTCTTACTGTTCAGGATCTTGATCCCCTGTACCGCGAAGCAGCCGTTCAGATCGACTGCGGCATAGGCGAGAGGACCGTTCTCCTTTCTGGCAGGGTAGATTTTGACGTGGAGCTGCATGGGGAGCTGCTCATAGTTGGGTGCTTCTTTTCTCTGGGGCGTCCTGTTCATAGGTCATTCCTCCTTTTCATCTTTCATCTGCGCCATTGTCTGCTGGGCCAGCAGGTCAAACATCCAGGGCTGCATGGGGCGGTAGTCGTATGCGCCGTCAGCGTCGACCAGATCGACCCAATACTCAAAGACCAGGTGGGGCGGATTGGCTTTCTGCCGCAGCACTTTCGGGGACATGGGGCCCTTGCCGATGACCGTGACGCTTTTGATGGCAGACATCGGATCGACGTGAGGGGCTTTCATCCACAGCCGCTTGCCCTTCAGCTCCTCCGGTAGTTCCTCGGCATCGGGGATCGGGACACGGATGAGTCCCTGGGTCATGTACCGCAGCTTCAGCGCCTGCTTGCAGGTCTCCACCGCCAGGATCGCCTCCGGCCGCCCAGCCCAAAACGAGTGTTTCCGCGGATCAGAAGAGAGAATGCTGCTCCCTTCCCGGTCGGTGGGAAACAGCGGCACACAGCGCACCAATTCCAGCGCGCAGAGGCCGTCTGACAGGCCCAGGACCTTTTCGTTAGAATCCGGCAGTTCGCGGTAGCGTTTCAGTGCTTCTGTCAGGTCACCGAACTGTTCGATTGCGCTGATCCCCGAAAAAGGGACGCGCTTCTTTGGACTTGCACCGTCCAGAATGTAATAGAAAATGCTCATCATGTTCCTCATTTCAATACTGGGGCGTCAGGACTGACAGACCCCTTCACAGGTTGTAATTCTTCGGCAGTCGGTTCCCGCAGGCTCTGGTCCTTCTGGCCGGTAAGCTCTCTCAGTTTCCCCACGGCCCAGTCCGGCAGGTACTCATCCTTGAGGATGCCGGTGAAATCCGAGCGGTTCCAGCGCGTCTCCTCACCGTCTCCCAGGCAGGTACAGCGGATGGATCGCCCAATGGCATGGGGATGGCATCCGAATCCGTCATGGGCATACCAGAGCTGGTTCCCCTGAGACCAGAAGGTTTCTTTCAGTGAATCCGAACTGAGGACCAGCACTTTTCCTGTGTAGTCCAGCGCGGCGCTGGCATCAGGGCAGCAGTGTTCCGGCCCGAAAAGATTCAGCTTGCGGAATGCCGCCCGGACCTCATTCAAAAAGCCATCCAGCACTGCCGGATGGCTTTCCACAACGAATTCGCAGTTATGCTTCGGATCAGGCGGGACCATCTGGCAGCGCGCCCACTCCTTGTTGTCCCGGCTGAACCGGCCGTCCCACAGCTTTTCCCGGACGGTGTTGGCCAGCACCCAATTGACGCGCTTGAACCCGTATTCCTCCAGAACACCCTGAATGCAGCCTTCCTGAAGGCGCATCCCGTCAAAACCCTGGCGGATACTTTCCTCAATCGCCTTCTTGCAGGCAATATTCGCCCGGTGGCTGGCCCGCCAGAGGGATACCTCATTATTCCGCTGGGCATACTCCAGGCTTCCTCTGTAGAGGTACGTATCATTTTTCATCCTGCTTTTCCGCCTCTTTCATCAGCAAGATACGCAGGCAGTCTTCATCAGCCCCCATGCAAATCAGATCTTCCACAACGCCCTCATCGACTTCGCACAGCGGATCATACTTCAAATGGAATTCCCCGCTGACCTTGTTGCTGGCATCTACCAGCTGCTGGCACAAATCCTCAATGTCATCATAAAGATGAGTGATCAGACTCATTTTTTCTCTGGGGGTAAGATCAGCATTGCTGATCAAAATGTGGCCCGCCTCGGCATGAATGAACAGGCATTCCGCCTGGTCCAGACCGCCCATCTTCATGACTGCACCGGGAAGCATTTGTTTCTCATCACCAGTCTTACGGATGAGCAGAATATTTTGCATAATGGCATTCCTCCTATAAGTGAAAGTATGATCTTGCTGCGGCAGGTTCTTGCCCCACGGCCTATGCTGCCTTCTGGTTTACCGGAGTATGGATCAGAACCAATTCACCTTTCGACCTGGTTATCCGCTCAAAGAAGCTCAATTGGACATTGAGGTAGGGCGTTGGGTCATAGTTGGTGATGAACAGCTCCTCGTAGGTGGCATCAGGCTGATGGGAAAGCGGGTTGTTCCGGGTCAGGGCCAGAATATAATAATTCTTATAGAGCTGGCGAATAAAGGAACAGTCATTGTAGGAGAGCAGGAATCGCCCCTTACTGCTGTCCAATGCCATCCAGAGGCGGACATGGAACCGCTTGTCCATTTTGACCTCATACTGATCCTCAGCATCAAAGTACGGCGGGTCGCAATAAAAGAATGTTCCCGGACGCTTCTCGTCCTTGATCAGCGTGATGGCATTTTTATTCTCGATCACAACATCTTCCAGGCGCTTCGCCGCAGGCTTCAGCAGATACAGGAAATTGTAGAGCCGCAGTGCTTTTGACCCGAAAGAGGAGACGGTTGCGCTATAGCTGCCGCGAACGCATTTGTAAAACATCGCTGCGCGTTCCACATCAAAGTTTTCCAGCTTTTGAGCATAAATCGGGCGAAGCTCCTCCGCCTGTTCTTCTGTAAAGCAGGTTCGGTCCTCCAGGACTTGAAGTTCCTCGCGGATGTTCTTCTCATAGACCTTCCAGTGAATTTCTTCATGTGCCAGAAACAGCTTGTACACCTCGAACAGGAATCTCGAATGGATCGGAAGAAACTTCAGTTCCCGCAGCAGGACATTTGTCTTATCCCGCAGGCACATAAAGAAGTTCGTCAGATTACGGTTGAGGTCATTGTAAACGTCTCTCCGCTTAGAGCTGGAACGCATCCCCAAAGTGACTGCAGCACTTCCGCCAAACGGCTCTACGAAGTTTCTTATGTCTGACGGGATCAGCTGGTAGATGTATTGGAGCAGCTTTCGCTTGCTCCCGACCCACGGAAAAGGCGGCTTAGCCATCGCGTTCACCATCTATGACGAAGCACACAGCAAGACACGCTTTCAAGCTTTGAATGTCGGCCTGCAGCCCATCGATCATCCTCTGAAGCAGTTCGATTGTTCTGATAATGTCCTGAGCGGTCTTCGCATAGAAGTAGCCGTTGCTGGTACTGCAAATCGGAATCTTCTTTCGCCGCAGCCGACTCACAAGCTTTTGTACCGTCTTTCTTCCTACGCCAATGGCCCGCCCTAATTCTGTGCTGCTGGCACAAAATTCCCTCCCTCTGCAGGCCACTTTCAAATAATTCAGCAGCAGTTCTTCCATCTATTGATTCCCCTTTCCGGGACTCGTTTTCCCGAAAAAGGGCGCAAAAAAAGAGGGGGCCGCTGTCCCGCTCGGGAAAACGGCCCCTGCTCTTGAATTTACTGTCTTAAAGGCGTCTTACCGATTACTTCATCTTCATCCCTCCCATCTGATTCGTCGGTTCTTCCGCAGGTTCAGGCCCCCCAAACGGACCCGTATGCATATAGGATTGGAAACAGTTGGCATACTGCTCATAGACTTCGCCGCCGATCTCTCGGAGGAAATCCTCCTTGAAATGCCACAGGGGGTACTGGCAGAATCCACTGCTTTTTGTCAGGCCCGTGTTCTCCGCGATCCCCTGTTCCAGAAGCTGCGGGGCAAAATAGCAGTTATTGGTGTCGATGTACGCGCAGTCTTTAGCGCCGATGAACTCCCCGAAGGAGGTCGTCAGCACGGCATACTGCTCCGTCTCCTCCGGCGTACTGCCCA
>CATZYY010000052.1 GCA_958426425.1 uncultured Oscillospiraceae bacterium | reverse complement strand
CGGCCTGGAACCGGTCCAGAAAGGGCAGCTCCCCGTACATGGGTTCAATGCAGGCTGATTTTTCAAACACCATGGGTATTCCTCCTGACCTCGATGTGTGCAAAGCACATATTATGTGCTTTGCACACATTATGACAAAGAAGCCATGGTTTGTCAAGAGGCTGATGAAAATAAATAAAACGCCGCACATAGAGCAGTGTTGCATCCGTCGACGGGATATGATACAATCAGAAAAACATGTGCAAAAGCACACATGACGGGAGGCTGAGACTGTGGGAAAGCGTCCTACGATTCAAATGGTGGCGGAGCTGGCCGGGGTATCCCGGGGGACCGTGGATCGGGTGCTCAATGACCGCTCTTATGTCAGCGCGGAGGTGCGTCAGCGGGTGCTGGACGCGATCCAGGAGACGGGATACGTGTCTTATCGGGAGCACCACCGGCAGGCCCTGCTCTCCGCGTCTGTTCCTCTGACCCTGGGGGTTTTGCTGCCCAACTGGGACAATCAATTTCGCTCGGAAGTGGAGCAGGGGATCCGCATGGCCCAGGAGGAACTGGAGGACGCGGGCGTTCAGGTGCTGGTCCGGCGCTGCCGGACGGACTTGCCGGGGGAGACCGTGGAGCTGCTGGACGAGCTGGTGAAAGAGGGGAGCGCGGGCATTTCGCTCTGCGCCCTCAATGACCGGACGGTGGAGGAGCGAGTGACGGAGCTGGTGGACGTGGGAATTCCCTGCATTACCTTCAACTCCGACCTGCCGGGCAGCCGCCGGACCTGTTTCGTGGGACAGGATGTGTACCAGACCGGACGGGTCGCCGGAGAGCTGATGGGAAAGTCCATCCCCCAGGGGGGACGTGTTCTGGCCACGGTGGGAAACCGGAAATTTGACGGACACCGAAAGCGATTGTCGGGGTTCCTGGACCGTCTGGAGGAACTGGGGTTCCGCCGGGAGGAGGTCCTGGTGCGGGAGACCTTCAACGACTACCAGACCACGGTGCAGGTGGTTTCGGAGGTCCTGGGGGCGTATCCGGACCTGTCGGGGATCTACATGGCCAATCTGAATGTGTCTGGCTGCGCGGAGGCGGTCCGCGCCGCGGGGAAGACAGGGCAGATCCGAGTCATCTGCCACGATATCAACGAGGGGATCCGGCAGCTTTTGTGCAGCGGCGGTGTGGACTACACCATTCCCCAGGACTTTGAGCAGCAGGGGTATGGGCCCATCATGCTGCTGAGGGATCTGCTGCGGAAAGGAAAAACGGCGGACGCCGCCCGGTTCACCGGGAGGATCGGGATCCTCTGCCGGGAGAATTTATAAATTGGGGGAAAGCCATATGGGAAATTTTTTGTCACAGAAGCTGTTCTGGACCAGAAAACCGGAAATTGTCACGGTAGCCCAAGAGATGGTGGAGATTGTGACGGAGCCCCACACCGATCTGTGGCAGCGCACCTACTATGGATTCCGGAACGACAACGCCCCGGTGCTGCAAATGACCACCGATGAAAAATTCTTTTCCTTTGTGGTAAAAACAGAATTTGCCGAAAGTCATCATCGGTTTGACCAGTGTGGGATCGCGGTCTATCTGGACAGCGAGAATTGGCTGAAAGCCTCCATCGAGTTCGAAAATGAGAACTTCCAAAGGCTGGGAAGTGTAGTGACCAACCGTGGATACTCCGATTGGGCCACCACCGATATTCCTGCCGGAGTGAAGGAAATGTGGTACCGGCTCAGCCGGCGGGAGAGCGACTACTGCGTGGAGTGCAGTGAGGATGGCATCCATTTCCGCCAGATGCGCATTTGTCACCTGTGGCAAGGAGACGGTGAAATCGCCTTTGGCATCTATGCCTGCAGTCCAGAGGACTCCAGCTTTCGTGCGGTATTCAGCCACATGGAGATCACAGAGTGCCGGTGGTGCGCCCATACATGATCGTTCACAGAGCGGCAAAGCCGCATCCTCTGCAATAGGGGATGCGGCTTTTTTGCTGTGGACTGCTCTGCGGCCAAGCGGAGCCATACCTTTGCCCAAAGTGGCATGATGCGCCAAAAGACGGGCCTGGCGTCCATCTGATTACTGAGGAAACCGCCATACTACAGCGTTCAGAAGTACCGGCATCCCTATGGAATCATGCCGGTACTTCTGCTGTTTTCTCTGCTTCTGTTTATTCCAGAGAGATGTCCTTCTGGGCAGGGCCCGATATCAGCCGTCCATACCGGTCAAAGCGCGAACCGTGACAGGGGCAGTCCCAGCTTTTCTCATCGGGATTCCACTCCAGCTGGCACCCCAGATGGGGGCAGCGGATATCCACCGCATGGAGAGTGCCGTTGTCCTCTTTATAGACACCCACTTTCTCTCCGCTCAGAAAGACAATTCCGCCGTGACCTGGAGGAATTTCCGACGCCGCTTCGGCAGGTATTTGGAAGAACCGTTTGACAAGGCCCTTGAGAGCTTGTCCGCCATCTGCCGCCATACCGGGAAGAGCGGCCGCCTCAAATCGGCCGGGATCAAAGACCTGGGCATAAGGGTTTTCTTTTCCGCAGATCATGTCCCGTAGAATCATGGCCGATACCATGGACGTGGTCATGCCCCATTTCTGAAATCCAGTGGCTACATACCAGTTGGGCCGGCTGGCTGCATAACGGCCAATATACGGCACCCCGTCCGGCGTGATACAGTCCTGCGCCGACCAGTGTGCCACCTCACGACTTTCTGGAAACCATTCCCGGGCTTTTTGACGCAGGCGCTCATACCGGCCGCCCTGTCCGTTTTCTCCGGCCCGGTGGTTCTCACCGCCCATCAGGAGAAGTTCTCCGTAATTTCGGAAGGACCAGCCGCCTTCCTCAGCGCAGATATACATACCCTCCACCTGCGGGGCGTTGTCTAGTGCCAGAACGTAGGAGCGCTCCTGATGCAGCCGGACAAAGTACATCCCCGGAATATTGATAAAAGGGAAGTGGCAGGCAAAAACGATATGTTTGGCCTTTACGGTTCCGTAGGGCGTAGTCAACAGATCGCCCTCTACGTTTTGAACAGGCGTGTGCTCGTAAATGGTCAGTCCATCGGAGATAGGCTTGAGAAATTTCAGCGGATGAAACTGCGCCTGGTGCTCAAATTTTACAGCCCCTACAGCCGGAGCCGGGATCTTTTGATCTGTAACAAAGGAGGCGGGAAGGCCCAGCCCGGCGGCCGCCTGCGCCTCCTCCTGGAGCAATCGGGCGTCATTGCCGTAGACATAGGCGCTGCGCTCTTCAAAATCACAGTCGATGTGCTTGGCCTTTATGATGGCTTCGTAAGCACGGACGGCCGACTGATTGGCCTGGGCATATTGCCTGGCTGCGTCCATCCCAAGCGTTTGAGTCAGTTTTTGATAGATCATTCCATGCTGAGAGGTAATCTTCGCCGTGGTGTTGCGGGTCTGACCGCTGCCTATTTGACCGGCGTCCAGAACCACCATCTGGCAGCCAGCCTCCTGTAAAGTAAAGGCGGTCAAGATTCCTGCCATGCCTGCGCCGATGATCACTGCCTCAACTTCCAGATTGCCTGGCAGACACTCCCGTTCCCGAATGTTGCAGCTTTGCGACCAGATTGATTTCATACGTTTCCTCCAAATTGTGTCAGGATGCCCAAGGTATTGTGCGGGATTGTGCTTTGCGTCTTCTGCTTATTTTTGACAGGCAGAACACAGCTTATGTGCGCTCAATCTATCTCACATGGGGCTGAAAATGACCGGAAGCAGCTCAGGAATGCTATGGATTTACAGCGGCAGGAGGCCATGCTGCGGAATCAAAAGAAGCCTCCCGCCATTTGGCGGGAGGCTAAAAAACCCACAGGTGAAACGTGGTCATCTCGTTTTTACAGCGGCCAAAGGAGAAACTCCCGCAGATGCGGGAGTTTCTCCTGCCGCAGCCTTTCTGCGATCAAGGAAAGGCTGTATAGATTCGGGAGATACTGACCGCATCGCTCAGGCGCAGTTTCAGGATTTCCCGCTTCTGCCTTTGAACGGAAAACTCTTTTATGTGAGAGAAAAAGTGACGGAAACGGTTCCCTCCCCCAGCTTCTCCCGCAAACCGGTGGGATCGTCGATCCGGGCAAGCCGGGTGAAGTCCCAGGAGTTGGTGTCGTAGTAAATGGTGATTTGATTGCCCTGGTAGAGAATCACGTCACCGGGCTTTGTGGTGATTTGCGTATCGTTCCGGGTCAGTGTCGTGCCCAGCGGACCTACCTTCTCAAAACCGCCGTAGTCCTCCATCTCTATGGTCAGAGGCCCCTGTGCTAGGAGATCTCTGAATTCCTCTGCGGAACTGTTGTCTGCGAAGGTAGCGAGCAGCTCATGGCCTCCAACAGTGATCTTCAAAGTACACTCCTCCTGACTGCTTTCCGTCTCCTCGGATTCCACGTTTTCAGAGATGCCTTCCGCCAGGGGAGGCGGTAACTGAGGTGAGGAGGTCTGGACATCCTGTCCCGGACTGCTGTCCTCCAGTCCATCTGCCGCGGCCCATTCGCTGACAGATGGTTCAGCCGTTTCCGCCGTCACAGGCAGATTTCCCTGCCCGGGTTCAGCGTCCTCCGGCACTTCCGGTACAGAGAATGCTTCCTCCTCAGCCAAGGACTGGGTATCCTGTTCAGAGGGCCTGGAGTTTTGTTCCGTCTCAGCCTCCTGGGGCGGTGTGCCGTCATTGGTCTGCTTGGTACCGCAGGCGCTGAGGCACAGGACCGCCAGGAATACACAAAAAATCTTGGCCATGGCAATTCTCCTTTCGCAGGATTATTTACTTCAGGTAAGTCTGGAAAAACTGCTGGATCTTGTCAAAGGGGATGACATCCTTCCTGTCGTAGAGATCGGTGTGGACCGCGCCGGGAATGAGGAGCAGCTCCTTGTTTTCCGCAAAGGGACTGTCCTTCACCATGTCAGCGTAGGCGTCCCGGCTGAAATAGCAGGAGTGGGCCTTGTCCCCGTGAATCACCAGCACGGCACTGCGGATTTCGTTGGCATAGCGCAGAATGGGCATATTCATAAAGGATAACGACGAGGTCACGTTCCAGCCGTCGTTGGAGTTCAGGGACCGCTCGGTATAGCCCCGCTCCGTCTTATAGTAGTCGTAGTAGTCCTTTACAAAGAAGGGGGCATCCTCCGGCAGCGGGTCCACCACGCCGCCGGCCCGGGCGTAGGAGCCGGTTTTGTAGTCCTCTGTCCGCTGGGCGTTGAGAGCCTTCTTGGTCTCGTACCGGGCGTCGGCGCTGTCGGCGGCGTCGAAGTAGCCCTTTGCGTTCACCCGGGTCATGTCGTACATGGTGGCGGTGACGGTGGCCTTGATGCGGGTGTCCATGGCGGCGGCGTTCAGGGCCATGCCGCCCCAGCCGCAGATGCCCAGGATGCCCACCCGCTCCGGGTCCACGAAGTCCCGGGTGGAGAGGAAGTCCACGGCGGCGGAAAAGTCCTCGGTATTGATGTCGGGGGAGGCCACGTTCCGCACCTCTCCGCCGCTCTCACCGATGAAAGAGGGATCGAAGGCCAGGGCGGCAAAGCCACGGGCGGCCAGCTCCTCGGCGTACAGTCCGGCGCACTGCTCCTTTACCGCCCCAAAGGGCCCGGCCACCGCCACAGCAGCCAGCGTTCCGGCGGCTCCGCGGGGCAGATACAGATCTCCCGTCAGCTGGATGCCATAGCGGTTGTGAAAGCGCACCTTCTCCCGCACAACGCTGTCCCGCAGGGGAAAGGAATACCCATCATATTTGGAATGCATCTCTGTTGCCTCCTTATAGAGTTCGGCCCATTTCCCGGGCCTTCTGTACCGCTGGATGGTTCTGAATATCGCCCACGGCGGTGACGCCGCCGGCAAAGACGGTCCCGGAAAGGCGGGCTTTTTCAAAGCAGTCGACCCAGCCGGTAATGCCGGTCACCGCCCCGTCCACGGTGTGCTCGTCCTCCTCTGCCGCCGCGGCCAGCAGATAGATGTCCCGGAAGCGATACTCCGCGGAATAAAGGGGATTGGACCGGTCCAGCAGGGTCTTCATCTGGCCGCACATCCCGTAGTAATAAATGGGTGTGGCAAATACGATGACGTCCGCTGTCAAAATCTTCCAGACAATGGGCTCCGCATCGTCATGGATGGCGCAGTGCTGGGTGGTCTGGCAGCTCAGGCACCCCCTGCAGAACCCGATGGTCTTGTCGTACAGGGTGATCTTCTCCACCGTGTGTCCGACCTCCCGGGCGCCCTGTGCAAAGGCATCTGCAAGGGTATCCGAATTGCCGCCCTTCCGGGGGCTGGTGGAGATGACCAAAACCTTTTTACTCATACTGGTTCCTCCTTCTGTATGGTTCGTATGATGCGGGCGGGCACGCCGCCCACAATGGTGTTTTCCGGTACATCCGTGGTCACCACCGCTCCGGCCGCTACAATGGCCCCGTCGCCGATGGTTACGCCGGGCAGCACAGTGGCATTTGAGCCGATCCAGACATTCCGTCCGATGTGGATGGGAGATGGGATCATGGTGGCGCGATTGTCAGGGGACTTGGCGTGGTTGAGGGTGGCCAGCACCACATTGTGACCGATGAGCGCGCCGTCTCCAATGAAAATGCCTCCCTGGTCCTGGAATTTACAGCCCATGTTGATAAACACATTTTTCCCGATGTGGATGTTCTTTCCACAATCGGTATAGAAGGGCGGGAAAAGGCCGAAGGTTGCGTCCACCGGCTGGCCCGTTAGTTGGGAAAAGAGGGCCCGCAGCTCCTCGGGCTGATGGTAACTGCCGTTGATCTCTGCCGTGAGGCGAAGGGCTTCCTGGCTGGCACCGTGCATAAACAAATGGGCCTCACTTCCACCCTGTACCGGTTTTCCACTGTTTAAATGCTCCAAAAATGTCTCTAAATCCATTTTGAGATCTCCATTCGCATTATTTCTGTATCTATTGTAGCATCCTTATGATTGAATAACAAATGCCTATATAGAATAAACTGATATGCTTGAAACCTATATTAGCTCTGTGCTATGATCTGGGTACAGGGAGGCGAGATCATGGAATTGAGAGTGCTGCAATATTTTCTTGCGGTGGCCAGGGAAGAGAATATTTCCGCGGCGGCCCAGTCCCTCCATCTCACCCAGCCCACCCTGTCCCGACAGCTGAAGGAACTGGAGGAGGAGCTGGGCAAGCAGCTGATGATCCGGGGCAACCGGAAGATCACGCTCACCGAGGAGGGGATGCTGCTGCGCAAGCGGGCGGAGGAGATTCTGGAACTGGTAGTCCGGACGGAACAGGAGGTCATGCAGCCGGGCGATGCCATCAGCGGTGATATCTATATCGGCACCGGTGAGACGGACGGCGTGCGGGAGATCGCCAGGATGGCCCGTCAGCTCCAGGAGCGCTATCCGGACATTCTTTTCCACATTGTCAGCGGCGACTCTGTGGATGTTTGTGAACGGCTGGACAAGGGATTGCTGGATTTTGGCATCCTGCTGGGAGACAGGGATAAGAACAAGTATGACTTTCTGGAATTGCCCATGCGGGATACCTGGGGTGTCCTGATGCGGCGGGACAGCCCCCTGGCACGGCAGCACACCGTCTCGCCCCGGGATTTGTGGGACAAGCCGCTGATCCTTTCCCGGCAGGTGGACAACAAGAGTGAGCTGTATCGCTGGCTGGGAAGGGAACCCTCTCAATTCCGTACGGTTGCCACCTATAATCTGATCTACAATGCCTCGCTGATGGTGGACGAGGGGATGGGCTATGCCTTTACACTGGACAAACTGGTGAATACGGCAGACAGCAACCTTTGCTTCCGGCCGCTGCGGCCCAAGCTGGAATTGGGCATGTACTTGGTGTGGAAGAAGGCCCAGATCCTTTCCAAGGCCGCGGAAGTTTTTCTGGAGCACTTGCGGCAGCAGCTGGATGAAAAATAGAAATAGGGGAGCGCTGAGGGATCTCAGTACCGAGTGCTTTTATAAAAAGGACGCTGCCAAACGGCAGCATCCTTTTGGTAATATTGAGGTGCGCCCCCTGAACAACTTGTATGGCGTAAGAGTCAGATACCAACTGGCCGCTTGGCTACACCGGAAGATCATGCGCATCTTGCAATTTTTCTGGCATCTGAAAAAGCGGCTCAGATTAATGGGCAAGCTATCAACATTGATGGCGGCCAAACGTTGCTCTGGGTGGACAGAGATACATACTTCAAAGGTGTTGTGGATCGTTAAGCGTTGAGAAAAGTGGCAATGTGTAGGGTGCAACGCAGTAATAATTGATTGAGCCATAATAAATGAGTCTAACTGGACGATCAAGGCTCGCGCTCAGTTTTCCGCGTTGCTATTAAAGGTTGCACGGCTCCATTACCTGCGCGGGAGGATGTACCGCTATCTGGAGACAAATCTGGGAGTGATGTCCCTGAGCAAGGACGAGATGGAGCGGGTGCGGCAGGCTCAGCGGCTCTACCACGTGGAGGGCAAGTCCACAGAAGAGATCGCGGCGGCGCTGCATCTTTCAGATGAGGCCACCGCAAGACTGGTCGGGTACAACACGCATTTTCTCTCTGTTTTTGATCTGCAGGGCAGTGAGGAGGGAGATCCCTTTGAGCGGCTGCTCCCTGATCGGCAGGGTGCGTCGGCGGAGCAGATCGTCTATCGGAAGGTCAGCCTGGAGCTGCTGGAGCAGCTGTTTCAAACCTCAGCGCCAGGGATCGCTCCATCCTGGGGCATACCTTCGGCGTCTATGGCTATGAAAAACTGTCCGTTGACCAATTGGGGTTGCGGGAGCTGCTCTCTCCTGACGGTGTGACAAAGGCCCGAAAGACAGCGCTGGAGCACCTGTGCCAGCGCTATCCCGGCAGCGCCCTGTACCGCTGGCGCAGGACCTTCCGACTGATGCGGGATGTGTAAGCAGATGTGAGACGGCGGGTCATCTAGCGCATCTGTTGGAGAGTTTTTTCAGGGAATGGAACAGGCATCTGTTTCAGCTTCTTCGGCTGATGACAGATGCCTGTTTTCTTGGTAATGATTCAACTCGTTGGCCAGTTTCTACGCCAGACGGAATCCGCAGAGGAAGCTGTCCAGGGACCGTTCTTCGATAATATGGTTCTGGGTATCGATAGTCCGCATCACCAGTCTTCTCTCTGGCTTTTCCAGCCGCTCGATCAGCTGGTGGTGGCAGGTCTCGACTTCCTGTTCGTACTCTGCCAAGGGCAGAGGGGTGCAGAATCGCTCGTACAGTTATTTCAGGGCCTCGTTCATGTGCCTCGCCTCCTTGCAGCAAGACACCATAGCACAGGTTATCGCAAATAGCTATGATAATATTTGGTTCACTGCAAGAACCTGTTTTATACTGCTTTGCCGATGCTCCGCCATTTCCCGTCGGAATTTCACGATGATGCAATACCTGCCGGAACGGAGCGCAACATGGGTGGTCCATTTGCGGGGTGGATGGCTGAAATCCTGCGCCTGTATTTTTACCCAAGTCTCAGGGCGTTGTCCCGGGCTCCACCCCTACCGCCATGTCTCCGGTAGGCTTCATCTGCACCGTGTCAGAGGGAAAGAGCGATTCAACCATCAGTTCTCCGCCGGAATTGCTCATCCATAGGACACCGCCGCCCAAAAACGTGCCGTCATACCGGTAGGAGAGAGGCTGGGCAAGGAGGGATTCCAGCGTGCTAATAAAGTCTTCAGAAAGAATCTCCTCATAATGCGCCAGAAAATCTTCTGCGTTTTCCAGCGTGGTCTCTGTCCCGTCCACCACCAGCGTTCTGGGATAGCGGATCATGGATGCCACCGCTTCCCGGTCGTCTGCCCGGGCTAACGTTACGAAGTCCTCCGCAAAGGCCTGTGCCTCCTCCGAGCGGATACCGTTTACCTGATACATGGCGTCCGCACCGGAGAGTTCATTGTCATTGCCCTCGTAGTAGGCAAGATAACGGTCCTCCCGGGAGGCAAACACGGAGGCCATGGTCACCTCTCCGTCATAGACCCGGGCCCACACAGCGCCATTTCCCCAGCCGATGGACGGCCCGTCCTGGGTAAAGTCGGCCGGATCTATTTCTCCAATGGCGGTCAGAAAGTCCTGGGTAAACACCTGGTCGTAATGGGGCAGGAATTCCTCCGCCGAGCTTACGTAGGTCAGCTCCAGGCCGGGCAGCTGCAGCTGCTTGGGGTAGCGGAACATGTTGGCAACGGTATCCTGGTCGCCCGCCGCCGCAGCCTGCTGAAACTGTTCAAAAAACGCTGTGACGTCGGATGTGGAGCCCCCCACTTCCTGGTAGAGTGCGTCATTGCTCAGATCTTCCTGGGATATCTGCTCTTCCTGGGGCGTTTCGGTGACCTCCACCGGCTGGGCAAACGTGCCGCATGCTACCGCGCCGAACAGCAGCACCAGCAATGCCAGGGTCAGGCCGCCTGCCTTCTTATAGTGCAAAATGTTCATGACTCTGTATTGGATTCCCCTTTCGCCAAACGCCACCGTCGGCAGATTCTTCATAGACTGCCCGATGGAAAGATTTAGTAGCGACATGGAGTACTTCTTGCGGATCCCGCTGCCCATCCGGCGCAATACGGCTTCATCACAGGCGCGCTCCATATCCTCCGAGAGAAGGTGGTAAGCAAGCCACACGACAGGATTGAACCAGTGGAGCAGCGTAACGGCAAAAGCTGCAGGCTTGATCAGATAATCCCTGCGGCGCAGGTGGATCTGCTCATGGAGGAGGATGTATCCCCGCTCCTCTTGCCTTAAAAATGCCGGCAGATAGATGCGCGGATGCAGGTATCCCATCACCAGAGGGACCTCTACGCGGTGGGTTTCATAGACGCCCGGTGAGATCTGCCGGGCGCCGCGCAGCCGACGCGCGAAGGAAGGCAGCTTCCAGCCGTTGACGCACAGCAAGATCATGAAAACCGCTGCCCATACCGCTGCCGCCAGCGGCAAGAGATGCAGCCGCGCCTGCTGGCTTTGCGGGAGCGCCGCTTGTCCCTGAGGAGCAGGAGGCTCCACTGCGGCGGGATTTGCCGGGACAGTTCCAGTCTCCTCTGTGGGAAGGGCGGCCTCTATGCCGGCTGCCGGGACTTCCCTGGAATAGGGCACCTCCACCCGAAGCGGGAAGAGAAGGCCTGCAAACACCAGGATCCACAGGAGGTAGAAAGCTGATCCCGGAATTTTGCGCACCAGAACCCGCAGCGCCCACAGAAAGAGAATGATCCCGCTCAATCGCAGGCTCTGTTCTGCCACAATCAAAAAAAGATGCGTCATGGTTCCTCCTCAAATTGCTCGATCATTTCCCGAAGCTGACGAATCTCCTCCCCGCTGAGCTTCCGTTTGCGGGTAAAGGCCGCCAAGAAACTGGGCAAGGATCCTCCAAAACTTCCGTCAATGAATTGGCATCCTTGTAGAGATTGGTACTCCTCCCGGGAAATCAGCGCCTCCACCTGACCGTTTTCATTGCGGAGGACGCCTTTTCTTTCCAGACGCTTCAAAATCGTATAGGTGGTGGATTTTTTCCAGTCCAGCTGCTGAGCGCATAACCGCACCAGCTCGCCGGATGACAGGGATTTCCGTTCCCAGACCAGCTCTGCTACATATTCTTCCGCTTCCGTCAAAATTTGTTCCATATTGCTTCCTCCGTCCGGACATATTATCACAGCTGTGAAGTCTACGTTTTGTAGACTGATAAGAGTTTACAACACGTAGACCTCTTTTGCCAACAGGGTACGCACATTTTTTGTAAAAAAATTTTTGGAACATGCAACGATCAGGGGGACCTGCTTGTATAGAAGGTGTCCCGGGAACATCCTCCGAGGGCCACTGAAATGAAAAGAAAGAAGGAATCCCCTATGAAATGCAAATGGACGCCCGTCTTGCTCTCTCTTGCGCTGGCGGGAACGTTGGCTGTGCCGGTTCTTGCCGTGGATGGGAACGATACCCCGGCTGCCGCGCAGCAGCTCCTGGTCGCGGAAAAACCGGATGACGATGGGACACACCGCTATCCGATCGAAGTAAACGGCAAAAGCGTGGATGCTGTTGCCTGTGTGATGGTCCCGCTGCGGGCAGTGGCGGAGCCTTTGGGTTTCACCGTGACCTGGGACAACGGCAGCGTTCTGGTGGACAACGGCACGATCCACACCAAAGTGACCATCGGCGTGGATCGATACACGATTACCACCAGCAAGGAAACTCTGGTGGGGATGAGCGCGCCGTTCTCCCTGGGCGCGGCGCCGTATGTCCTTGACGGCGTGACCTATGTGCCGCTGGGCCTGTTCAACGCGCTGCTGGGCAACCGGGAGGGTGCCGTGGCGTTGGAGAACGACACCATCGTAATCCGGACGGAGGCTGCGGAACTGGCCAATCCCTTTGCCGACTGCGCTTCTCTGGAGGAAGCGGAGGAGATCGCAGGCTTTTCTCTGGAACTGCCGGAGCAGATCCCGGGCTGGGCGGACCGGACTGCGATCCGGGCCATGGACTCGGCATTGATCGAGGTGATATATGAGGGCCGGGGCCGGGAACTGACGATCCGAAAGGGCACCGACAGAGAGGACATCAGCGGCGATTACAATACCTACGACCACCAGGAGACGATTGTGGTGGACGGCTGCCGGGTCACGGTCAAGGGAACGGACGGTCAGATGGCGGTTGCGGTCTGGACCCGGGACGGTTATACTTATGCCGTAAGCACGGCGCCAGGTATGGAGCTTGCGGACCTGACCGACCTGGTGGCCGCCATCCGGTAAAGCGCCTGGGGGTCTGCGCGGAGCCTCCGCGCAGACTCATACCCTGCGAAAGAAGAAGGTGAAGGAACCATGGAGCAAACCGCCTGCGGATTTTTCGGGATCTTTGTTCAGCTGCAATGTTTTCTTTCTGCGGCGGCAGCCCGGTGGACCGGTATATTTGCGTCCCCGAAGCCGTCGGAGGAAGTCCGGCCGTCTGCCGCCGAACGGGAACAGATCAATGCCCAGGCGGAACGCCTCCTGGAACGGCACGGGAATCATGTGCTGCGGCTGGCCTATTCCTATCTCCACAACATGGCAGACGCGGAGGAGATCTTACAGGAGAGCCTGATCCAGTTTTTGAAAACCGCGCCCCGGCTGGAAAACGAGCGCCATGAGAGAGCCAGGCTGCTGCGGGTGGCGGCAAACCTCAGTAAGAACCGGATCGCGTATGACCGGCTGCGGAGAACGGACGAGCTGAACGAGACGCTGGCTACCGAGGAGCGGGAGGACCTGTCCTTCGTATGGGAAGCGGTGAAGGAACTTCCGGTCCGGGACCGGGAGGTAATCCATCTGTTCTATTACGAGGGTTTCTCCACCGGGGAGATCGCCCGGATCCTGGGGCAGAAAGAGGCGACGATCCGCTCCCGCCTGATGCGGGGACGGGAAAAGCTGAAGCGGGTGCTGAAGGAGGCGTATGACTTTGAGGCGGGCGTATGACGAGATCATGGAGCATGTGACGGTCACGGAGCAGATGCACCGGCGGATCCTGAGCCGGGTGGAGAAGGCAGATCTCAATCCTTCCGGGCGCGTCGCCCGGGGCCCGGTCCTCCGGCGGTATTGGGCGGCGGTAGCCTGCGCGGCGGTGCTGTTAGTGAGCGCGGCGGTGCTGCTCCGGTATCTCGGCGGTTGGCAGACCGAACCGATGCTGGGCCACATGGAAACCGTTTCTCCTTTTACCGAAGTAACCTCTCTGGCGGAACTGGAGGCCGCCGTAGGCTTCCCGGTGGAAGAGCTGACGGAGCTGCCCTTCCCGGTGACAGAGACGGTCTATCTGGCCTTCGGCAGCGACATGGCGGAGATCCAGTACTGCGGAGAGACGGAGACTGCGGTGCTGCGGAAGGCTGTGGGGATCCAGGACCCCTCCGGCGACTATACGCAGTATGCGGAGGAGCTGGTCCTGGACGTCAATGGGACCTCCATCACACTGAAGGGCGAGAACGGTCAGTATGTTCTGGCGCTGTGGCAGGACGGGGACTATGCCTGGGTAGTGTCAAGAGTTTTTCGCAAAATGGTTTGCAAGGCCTGGCATGAATGAAG
>CATZYY010000051.1 GCA_958426425.1 uncultured Oscillospiraceae bacterium | reverse complement strand
GACACCGTGCTGGTCATCATCGACACCCTGCAGATGGTCCGTCCGATCCACGACGCCACCTACGCCAATGACTACCGGGATCTGTCTGTGCTCAAGCGGCTGGCGGACAAGCACGGCATTGCCATCCTGCTCATCCACCATCTGCGGAAAGAAAAGGCGGAGGATGTGTTCCACCGGATCTCCGGCACCACCGCCATCAGCGGCGCGGTGGATTCCAGCTTCACGCTGGTGGAAGAAAAGCGGGGCAGCGGCAGGGCCAGACTGACCTGCGTGGGCCGGGACATCGAATACCGGGAGCTGGAGCTTCGACGCGGCGAGGAAAATGTGTGGGAACTGGTTTCGGACAGCAGAGAAGAGCCCGTACTGTGCGAGGATCGGATTGTCATTCTCCTCTCTGCATTTATGAGCACCAGAACCATATTTATCGGCACTCCCACGGAACTCTCCGAAAAGATCGACCCTGATAAGACCGAAGGGGTAACGCCAAAAAAGATTTCAAGGCTGATCCTGCAAAGCGTTGAGGCCCTAAGGAAGAACGGAATTGCTGCAGTGGTCCGCCGAAGCAACGGAAAGCGTGTGATCGGGCTGAATCGTACCGATAGTGTCGATTTGGAAGATGCCGGAGAAATCGTCCCTATCGACCCTACTGCCGTTGACCAACCGTCCGGAGAGGGCGCGGCGGGGGCCGTGGAGACGGATTCCTCCCTTCGGGGAGGGCAAGCATCGCGCCCGGCTATACGCCATGCACAGTTTCGGGGCGCTGCCCCGTGCCCGGCCCCTGAGGGGGAAAAGGAGGAGCAATGCAGAGAGTAAAAAAGACGGAGATCATCACCATTCGAGTGACACCCAGAGTTAAAAAAACCATTCAGGAACGGGCCAAAGCCGCTGGCCTGACGGTCACCGACTACCTGTGCTACAGCGGGTTGGGAAAAGAGATCGTGCGAGTAGAAGGGCTGGAGCAGGTACTGTCCGAACTGAAAGCCCAGGGGCGAAACCTGAATCAGCTCACCACCCTGGCCAACATGGGGAGGCTGACAGTTGTGAAGGGTGACGCGCTGGCAGAGAATTACGGAAAGATCTATGAACAGCTTCGGGAACTCCTACGGGAGGTGACCTGATGGCGACCTTCACCGCAATTAAAAATCGTGGCGGCGGCAGAGGTGCTCTGGGCGGTGTACTGAGATACGTCCAACAGGGGGAGAAAACCACATGGGAAGATCGGCAGCTTGTCTCCGGATGGAACTGTACCGCTCAAAGCGTCTGCTCCGAGATGCAGCTCACAAAAGAACACTTCCATAAAACAGAAGGCCGTCAGTACTACCACTTCGTGCAGTCTTTTGACAAGCAGGATGACCTGTCCCCACAGGAGGTTCATGCCATGGGGCTGGAGCTGGCCCGGCGGGAGTTCCCTAACTTCGAGGTGCTGGTAGCCACCCATGTGGACACAGAGCATCTCCACAATCACCTGGTGGTGAACAGTGTGAGTTTTCGGGATGGTAAGAAGCTCCACCAAAGTGCTGCCGACCTGCAGGCCCATCGGATGGCCAACGATGAAATATGCGTTGCCCATGGCTTGGAGATCCTTCCGCCGCCGCAGAAGCAGGTCAAACAAAAGCGGATGAGCACCAGAGAGTACCGCTCCGCCGCGAAGGGCGAGAGTCGGAAGTTCCGGCTGATAAACACCATCGACCAGTGCATGCGGTATGCCTCCACCAAGGAAGAGTTTATTGCTCTGATGAAAAGTGAGGGCTATGAAGTACGCTGGGCGGACGGTCGGAAGAACATCACCTACACCACACCCAAAGGAATGAAGTGCCGGGATGACCGGCTCCACGAGGAAAAGTACACCAAGGAGGTCATGGAATATGAGTTCAGAATCCGGGCAGCGATTGTCCATGGAGGAATTGAAGCGGAGGAACGCTCCGCAGTCTATGATGCCGCAGAACTGTCCCGGCAAAGAGGAGTGGCAGGAACTGATCCAACGGCTGGGCGAGCTGGAGCGGCACACGGTGGCCCAAACAGCCCTTCTGCGGGAGGCTTCCAGCCGGAGGGAGCCGTGTCCCACCCAGGCACAGATGGAGGAACTGGCGCGGGATGTGGCAGAGATACAGGCACTGCTGCGACAGGCTGGGAAGAAGAAAGAGTTTTCTATTTCTCCGCCCAGTCTGAGAACGGCGATGTCAGTCATGGTATGGCTGGCTCTGATTTTGCTGGGGACCATGGTGGGTATGGTGGTCTTGCAGGTGATCTGGTCCGGCTTGGCCGCTCTCTGGAGCGTGATCAAGATTCTGATTCCATAAGGGATGCCACCACCATGCACCAGCACACTGACACCAAAACGCTCCGGCAGGAACGACAAAAGAAAATCGCCCTCGGTCACAAGGAGGACGATCATGAAGACGAACAAAACTGGCAGCAGACCATGTGAAATATGGAGGAAATACAATGTTTTTATTTAAAGGCGATACGCTGAAGCATGAGACGGGGATCCGCGGGGTCAAGTACATCACCGTCAGCCACTACAATGGCGACCGGGATATCTTTGAAAAAATCGGAGGGCTGATTGCAGAGTCCTTTTCTTCATCAGAAGTAGACAAATTTACGAAGGAATCTTCATTGGGTTCTGATATGGATAAGGAGGAGGATTAACGGTATTGTGTGTTGCTAAGGAGGCGAACGCTATGAAAGAAAAAGAAACTGCGGCGATCTACTGCCGTCTTAGTCAGGACGATGGAAGCGTGGGTGAGTCCGGGAGTATTCAGACGCAGAAAACCCTGCTGACTCAGTATTGCAAGGAGCATCAAATCGAAATCGGTGGGTACTACTGCGACGACGGATGGAGCGGCACCAACTTCGACCGTCCGGAGTTCAAACGGATGCTGGAGGACATCGAGAGTGAAAAGATCAACCTGGTCATCGTCAAAGACCTCTCCCGGTTCGGACGGGAATACGCGCAGATGGGTCTGTACATCGAACACTACTTTGAGGAAAAGGGCGTCCGCTTCATCTCGGTGGCGGAAAATATCGACTCCAAAAACGGGATCGACAATCTGGTGCTGCCCTTCACCAATGTGATCAACTCCTTCTATGCCCGCCAGGCCTCCACCAAGACAAAAGCGGCGCACCGTGCCAGAGTGAAAAGCGGCATGTTCATCGGGAGCCGGGCACCCTTCGGCTATCAGAAAGATCCCAACGACCGCCATCACCTGATCGTCGATCCGCCTGCCGCCGATGTGGTGCGGGACATCTTCCAGATGTTCGCCGATGGGATCGGCTATGTACGGATGACCAAAATACTGCGGGAACGGGGCGTCTTGAATCCTCAGGCCTATTTCAACCAGAACAATCCGGACTACTACAAGAACAGCGACTACTGGCGCAAGCCCTTTGACTGGCATGCCACCTCTGTTCGGGCCATCCTCAATAATCCGGTCTACCTGGGCAAGGTGGTCTTTGGCCGGAGTAAGACCAAGGGCTTCTTTGACAAGCGCCGGGTGGAGGCCGCCGAGGAGGAGTGGGTGGTGGCGGAGAATACCCACGAGCCGCTGATTACCCAGGAACTCTGGGACACGGTGCATCAGATGATGAAAGCCCGGCGGCGGGAGAACGGAAAGGGGGAGGTGCAGCCCTTCGCAGGGCTGGTGAAGTGTGCTGACTGTGGCTCCTCGCTGAATGTGAGCTACGATAAAAAGCACGGAAGATACACAGGGTTCTCCTGCTGGGTCTACAAGAATTACGGCAAGGAGCGATGCACCTCCCACGCCATCGGCTGGAAAACACTCAACCAGCTGGTGTTGGAGGACATCCGGCGCAATGCCATCATAGCCCGCACCAACACGGGAGAATATATGGACATGCTTATCGCCGCAAAGACGGAAAAGAAGAAGGCGGAGACAGACCGGTGCAGGCGGGAGCTGAAAAAGGTGGATAAGCGGATTGCGGAACTGTCCAAGATCCTGACCAAGCTCTATGAGGATGCGGCCCTGGAGAAAATCAGCGAGGAGCGATACCAGGCCATGGCGCCGGGCTATGAGCGGGAGCAGGCAGTGTTGAAGGAAAAACGGGAGGAACTGACGGCGGAGATTGCCCACAGTGAGGAGATTTACGAAAATATTGAGGCCTTCCTGCCGGTGATCTGGAAGTATACCAATATCACCGAACTCACACCCCACATTCTCAACGAGTTGATTGAGAAGATCGTGGTGCATGAGAAGGTGGTGGCGGAGGATGGGAGCAAGAGCCAGCAGGTGGATATCCACTACAAGTTCATCGGATGTGTCAACTGGAAACGGGAGCCCGCCAGTTACGAAACGATAGAAGCAGCCGTGCTGCAGGAACATCAGACGCTCAGTGAGCAGACCGCCTAAAGACGACCGGGGAGAGTCGCACATATGCGGCTCTCCCCGGAGTTTTTGTTTATAGCTGGTGTGCGAGAAGCCACGCCAGCAGGTCCTCGTAGCCTTTTTCTCCAGCGGCTACCTGGAGAATGATATCGGCTAACTCTTGCTGCGTATAGGACAGCTCCACGCCGTTGACCGCCAGAAAAACCAGCATGGCGTGGGCACCGATCCGCTTGTTGCCATCTACGAACGGATGATTTTTCACCAGACCGTAACAGAGCCGGGCGGCCTTCTGCTGGAGGGAGGGATAGGCGCTGGTGGTGCCGAACCCCTGAAATGGCGAATTGAGGGCGGAGTCCAGCAGTCCCTCGTCCCGCAGTCCCGGACTGCCACCAGTCTCATCCACCAGGTGCTGATGGAGCAGCAGTATCTGACGCTTGCTCAGGAACTTCATTTGGCCAGCTCCTCATAGGCCGCCCGGTTTTGTTGAATGAGCCTCGCCGAGACCTGCATGATATCTTCGTCCTCAACGGCCTGCATCTGCTCCGCCTGGCTGAACTCTACAATCAGGTAACGGGGCACATTATTTTTCAGAATGACGGCGGAACCCTGCTCATCCACCAGACGGGCCACTTTGGAGAAATTCTGATTGGCCTCGGTAATGGACACCAGGGTGTTGGAATTGATCATCATACAATCACGCTCCTTCTGCCTTTATTATACGCCAAAATAGGATAAATTCAACCTACAATTTTTAAATATAGGAAAAGTACCGCTTCCACAATGTACCCTTACCGACAACCAGCGGTCAGGTGTTCGAGTCACCCCACTAGCTCCATCAAACCGCAACATTCTAGATCTCCTAACCTGAAGGCTTAGGGAATCAGAGTGTTGCGGCTTTTTTATGTCCCCAAAACTGACCTTATTTCCAATAGATCGCTTCAGGGGTTTTCAACCAACTGGGGGGACTCGAACAGCGGTTTTGATGGATTTAAGGCCAAACCAAATGATAGCGCCCTTTTTGAAAGCAAAAAGGGCGCTATTTTTTTCAAAAATCCTATACAAATATTACGGCGCCGAATTGGTGGTTTCAGAGAATCACCGATCCGGCGCCCTTTTTCATTTCAAAGAAGACCGGCAGTCAAAAAGGGGGTGTTGCCTGACAGAAGAATGGATGCACGAAGCACGTACAAGTAAAGGAGGAGCAAGATCAATGAAAAAAAGTAGCAGTGGCTGGAAAAAGGGCGCCGCAATCTCCACGACCAAGAGTCCGCCGCAAAAGAGTTCGATCCGCAGATACCATGTTACCTTTAAGCCGAAACGCCCTCGAAAACCCAGGCAGCGGGAAATCAAAGAGCAGAAGCCGGTTTGCCGGAAGTTTTCTCGGTGCGAGGGCTGCCCTTATCCCGCCCACGGATTCCAGTGCTGGGGGGAGGACGGTCGCTGTCTGCGGACGGTGCTGGAAAGATCCAATTCGCAGAAACCCTAAACTGCGGCGGTGCCTATAGGTCAAAGTTACTTCCCTCATCAAGGGCAGAGAAGAAAGAGCTGTTAAGAGCAGCGATTGCATCAACCGGAATTTTTGATCCATCCATCATGACCAGAAGGTTTTCGCTGTGGAGGAACTTCCGAACAATACCGTTTGTGGTCCTGTATGCGCCGCCGGCCTTTCGGATATCCGGCTGAAAATATGTGATTGTAACCTCCGGTTGCTGGGGCAGGAGCTCCAGAAGCAGCCGGAGTTTTTCGTTGAGCTCCGCCTTGACGGATTCGTCCAATTCCACCTTCTGGTCCGTGAGACGAGCAGCCTCCCGGATAAGGGCATCGTAGCCGACCAGGGCGGCAAAGGGAGCGAATTGCGCCGCCCGGTTTTGCATGGGCATCGCCGGCTGAACAGCGGACGTATGGTGAGGCAAGTTCAAAAGGTCATCGTATGCGCTACTCATGGTGCCCTCCCACCTGGCGGTTCCGTTCTATGGCGGTGGCGCCATCCTCCAGGTTCATTCCCTTGAGGATTGCGTTCTTTCCATACTTTTTCTTGATGTCCAGCATAGCGGACTGGATCTTTTTCTCACGGGTCAGAGCGGCTTCTCGGCGCCTGCGCGCCTCCGCCGCAGGACCGAAGTTCGAAAACAGGTCCAGCTGCTCACAGCTGCAGTCATCTCCTATACTGCCGACAGGCAGCACCCGGACCGCAGTGAGGTTGAGGCGCCGGATCAGAAGACCCTGATCCACGATCCGGTCAAAAAGGCCGGAAGCCGCGGCGATGAGAGCTTTTGCAGAGGAGGTCTCCAGTTCCAGATTGGCGGTCCCATGGGCATGCTTGGGGATCTCCCGCCCGTAAGGATCTCTGGTGACGGCCCCATGATACCGTCTCCGGCGTTCCGGGTCCTGCAGGTTTTCACGGTCATATCCCACGGTCAAGGTCAGCTGCTTCGTCACCAGCCCCTTATCCATCAAGTCCAGAGCAAGCTGGTCCGCCATTTCGCACACGACCAGTCTGGCCTTGGCAAAGGAATACGGCTCCTGCAGCACCTGACCGGAGCCGAGGCTGTTGAACTCCGGCTTGTAGGCCTTGATGTCCGCAATGGTGCAGGGCTCCCAGCCCCAGGCATGGTCAATCAGCAGCTCCGCATTGACCCCAAAGAGCTGGTACAGCAGTTTCTCTATGAGCCATCTGATCGACCTGACGTTTTGCTGCCAGGAGACAACGGTGATCACCGACTTTTCTGATTTGGAGAAAGTCGGCCGCCGCCATTATCTGGACGTGAACGGCGGCTCCGCCTCCCGTGAAGAACTGGAGAACGTGGACGGGTATGAAACTGCGCTGCTGCTGATCGGCGATGGTGACGGCACCATCACGCCGTATGGCGTGATCTACGACAACGGGATGCAGCTCCGCCCTGTCTATGACGGCCAGAACTTCCCGCTGTATCAGGATAGGGACAGTGTCTTTTTGCTCGGTCTGAGCCATAAATCGGAATTGAGCATGAACAGCGCCACCACATGGGTCTTCCTGCCCTCCAGTGCACAGCGGCTGGGGAGAGCTCTTGAAAGGAGCGGGTTTGAAGGCACGGATGACCTCCATATCCGTCTTTCGGAAAGCATGGCTCCCAACGAAATTGATTCCCGACTGGACGTGGAGCATGAGTCTCTGAGTGATTTGAACCAGCTGGCAAGCGCCATCGCGCTGCTGGATGATGCCCAGAGGGTAAAGCTTGGAGCAGTTGTGCAGATGGCAAATCCGCGGTCGGCGACGGAGATGACAGCTCTGGCCCAAAACCTGGGTCTGTTCGATTTTGTCCCCGGCATCCAATCTCCAAGAGAGTATGGCGAGTTCATGATCCGGGAGTCCGGCCACTTCGACCTGGACGATGATCTGACGCCTTTTATCGACTATGAAGCATACGGACAAAAGCAGATCAACGCTGAAGGCGGCGTTTTCAATGATCAGGGCTATGTTGCCTACAAGGGTCCGCAGATCCTGTCGGAACTGCTGATAAGGCCCCCGGCTGAACAGAAGCACGCCGGACCGGAAATGCAGATGGGAGGCTTTTCGAGATGATTACATTGCATTTGACCCGCGGAAAGGACCTGGAGGGCATCTACATCAGGCTTCCGGCTCCCCAGGAGAAGATCGAGGAGGCGATAGCTCGGCTTGATGTGATCAGCGAGGATACTGCCACGACAAGAATCTTGAATGTATCCAGCAGCGTGAAAAACCTTGGCGACTATATTCAAAATACGGATCTCAGCCAGCCTGGCAGCTTGCAAAAAGTCGCGGCTCTGGCGGAGAAGCTTCAGCCGCTGGATCTGGAGTCCTGCCTGAAATTTGAGGGGATGCTGGACGCCAACATGATCCGGGGTGTGGATGACGTCATGAAGCTGGCGGATTGCCTGGACGAGTATGTGCTGCTGCCGGAGGTGGGGACAGGAAGCGCGCTTGGGCGGTATTTGGTAAATCAAGGCGCTTTCGAGTGTCCGGATCACCTCCGGCCCTATCTGGACTACCAGGCAATCGGTCAGGAATTCTACAGCAATCACGGCGGAGCGTTCTGCCGCGGCGGTTACGCAGTGCAAAAGGCGGAACTGCCCGGAATCCTCCAACGCCGCAATGAGGAGATAACTGGCGTGATTTCGTTGGACCTTCGGACCGGCAGCGGCCTATCCCACACACTTGCCCTGCCTGCTTCCCCGGAATCTCTGCGATGGGCAAAAGAGTCTCTGGACATCACAGATTTCGCAGAGGCGGAGATCGTCTCGGTACACTATGAATTCCCGTATCTCTCGGTGCTGGTCCCCTCCGACCTGATCACGGTCGAGTCCGCAAACGAACTGGCATCCTGTCTGGTGACGATGCGGCAGGCGGACCACGAGGTGGAGAAATACCTTGCCATTCTGGAAGCGCAGCAGCCGGAGACCTTTCAGGACGCTCTCAAATTGGCTTTTGAGCGGGACAATTACGAGCGGGTCCCGGTGGACTTGGAGGCATACGGAAAGGCTTCCTTACGGCGGATCGGGGCAGATCAGGCGGTTCTGAAAGCCATGGGCAGATTTATGGATTTTGAGGGATACGGTGAGGAGGCCATGGAGCGGGACGGCGTCATGAGGACCCGATTCGCTGCCATCCGCCGCGTTTCGAAGCCTATGGAGCAGCACTCCCAGGAGCAGGCAATGAAGTTTGGAGGGCTTGTCAGATGATCGCGGGTGGTTCCCTCAGATATCGGGACGCGGACATTTTCTGCAGAATGTATTGTGGCGAAGGAGGACGGATATGAACTCACGTAATACGGATTTGGAACAGGTAAAACTGGTGGCACACGCGCTTCTGGATGTGGAGATCCAGCCGACAGAGTTCTCCCCTATGATCGTGAGCCATCCGTTTACCAATACCGGAGTTGTGTTTTTCCCTGACGAGCAGGGGAATTTCACCCAGGCAGACCTGTTCAACCATCCGACCGACTTGGACCGCTGGCGAAAAAGAGTTGGGGAGCAGATCGACAAGGCAAAAAACGTGTCCCAGATTTTTATGCTGCTCAACAAGCCCTACTATCTGACCTTCATAAAGTATGCGGCTCCCTATCTTTCAGAGAAAGACCTGGGGCAGCTCCTGTCAGATGCCTGGATCATGAGTGAGTTCCCCAATGCCGACAGGAACGTCGGCACAAGAGAACTGCTTGCACTGTTCAAGTCCGTCTCGCCGGAGTACCTCATGGATCAGAAGGACTGGCAGAGGTATCAGTCATTGGGGGACCCTGTGACTGTGTATCGCGGTGTCGCATCTGCCGACAAGGGCAATGTCAAGGCCCTGTCCTGGACATTGGACCGAAAGACTGCGGAGTGGTTTGCTCACCGATTCGGAAAAGACGGCACCGTATACACGGCCCAAATCAAAAAGGACGATATTTGCGCCTACTTTAGCGGAAGAAAGGAGTCTGAAGTTATCGTAAATCCCGACCGCCTGGAAAAAATCATGGTGGCGCCGAGACAGCAGATACGGGAGACCATGAAAATGAAGTAGGGCACACGGTTTTTCCTGTAATCATACAGCGAAAAAAGTACTGGCTATTTCTATAATATAATGGTATGTTGTGGTCTTACCAAGAAATAAAAGGAGATGACAGGAATGAAACAGAAGCCAGTCCAGCAGAGCAAACTGAATATTCAGCTGAGGCCCGCTTCCGTTGAGGAGGCGGGCCTTTTCTACTCCCAGATGGAAGAAGGCGAAGATCAGGCGCTCGGCACCGTGGGCCACCTGCGGATGGACTTCGGGCAAGGCGGCGGGGAATTCTGGGCCTCGTGGTGGGGACGTGGTGACGAGCCGCTGAAGACCCCGGAGTTTCAGAAGGAGCTCCAGCAGGTCGTGGACGAACTGCAGCGCAGCGGTCCTCTGAAGGATCTGAAATCCATGCGAGCCTATTGCGGCAGCCACGGCGGTGCCATCGCGGACGGGGGCTCCACCCACGGCTACATTGCGGAAACAGAGCACTACCGCTACTGCCTGCGCTGTACCCCGCTGCCGGGCCATTATCAGGGCTATCTGTACTGCTACGATCTCCGCCAGCAGCGACTGACGCAAAAAGAGGCTCTGGTGGGCCGGGTGACCTATGCCAGCGGGGAGGAACAGACCTTTACGGATGCGCAGAAATACCTGGACACCATTCGGGAGGAGCTTCCGTATCAGGCCACCACCGGCTTCCGCTATGAGACGCTGACGGATGATCCTGCGGTGCGGAAAGCGGCGGACGATCTCCTGCTGGACTTCGCCGGAGAGGAAAATCCCCGGCGGGCCTGCAATTACGGCATGACGGAGGCTGGGAAGCAGGCGCTCCGGGAAGCCGCTGATCCCGACCGCCCCCACACCTATGCCTGGTTCGTGATGACGGATTGCAATACGCCGGATGAGCAGATCCACCGGGATCTGACGCTGGAGGATGCGGTCCGCCTCTATCGGGACAGCACCCGGCCGGAGAAACGGCTGGGCGTTACCAAGGACGGGATCGCCACGGTGGACTTCCTGCGGGAAGCGGATGGGGAGCAGGTATTCTTCCAGGATCACAGGCAGATGGACAGCTTTCGTAATGACCCGGCGATCTTTGAGGCGGTGCAGCTGATCCGCCGTGAGTTGGAGTGGAGCGCCCCCATGCGGGACATGAAGATGGGAGGTCTGAAATGATCCAAAAGGAGTGGCTGGAGTTTCTGCGGGAGCAGTACCCCGCCGGATACCGGGTCCGGCTCAGTGAAATGAAGGACGATTCCAACCCTGTCGCACCCGGCAGCATGGGCACCCTGGACCACATTGACGATGCCGGCCAGTTTCATGTGAACTGGGACGATGGCAGGATGCTGCCTCTTGCGATTGGCGTGGACCGTTTCCGTATCCTGCCTCCGGAGGCCCGGACAGTCAAATTCTACATGCCGCTGACGGCGGAATTCTTCGGATATGACGAGTGGGGCGACCGGGAGGAGTACGGGTATGACCTGAACGGCAGAGACTTGCGGGGCTATGAGGGGGCGATTCGAACAGCCCTGGTGGACAACCGAAAGCCGGCGGAAGCAGACCGCGGGATGATGCACTGGTATGACGAGCAGGACGGTGTCAACGATAAGGTCCAGTCTGCGACCTTCGATGTAGAAACCCGGGACGGTCAGCTCTGGGGCATTGCAGAGTGCAAAGTAATTGGAACCCTGACGCCGGAGGAGAAGGAAGCGCTGGCGGATTTCATCAGCGGGCAGGCCTCCGATGGCTGGGGAGAGGGCTTTGAGCAGAGAGAGATCGAGGTGAACGACGGCGTCCTGAATGTACATCTCTGGAACAACGGGAACTGGACGATCCTGACAGAGGAAGAAAAATTCAGCCCCGATTCCCTCACCCGGCTCCCTGACCTGTGCTGGTCCGTCCTGCCGGGGGAAGGGTCACTGATCTGCATCAAGAAGGGCGTAAAAGGGTACTTCCCCAGCAAGTGGTGCACCGGTGACAGGGCCCAGAACCGCTATGTGGCGGACTACAACAACCGGCGGCAGGGCATCACCCCGGCTCAGGAGCGGGCGATGCTGGCCGGCTGTATGCACGGTTGGGACATCCCCATGGCAGACCCTGTGGTCCAGGAGCGGATTCTGGGCACAAAAAACAACCTGGAAATGAAGGGGCCGTGAGTCCCTCAGCAAGCTGAAAAGGAGGAAATCTGAATTGAGTGAGAAAGTATTTGGCGTCTACCTCGCCAAAGAGGACTCGGAAAGCGACGCCTATGCCAGACTGGGCCTTCCTGCCCAGCCCTGGGAGCTGCTGGATGCTGTGGACAAGCTGCACTTGCAGGAAGGCGACCGCCTCTACCTGGAGATCGACGACTACTATGACTTCGAGGAACTGGCGACGGTCTTGCAGGATCGGGAGGACAGCCTCGCGGAGCTGAATGATCTGGCAGAGCGGCTCACCCGGCTCAATGGCGTTCACCGCACGGCCCTGCATGGCCTGATCCAAATAGAAACCGCCAAAGGCGGAGGCGGGATCAGCGTCACCAGGCTCCGAGACCTGACCGAGAGCGCGGACTGCTGCCATGTTGTGCCGGAGGCCCTCAATGACAGCCAGCTGGGTAGGTTTTATGCCGAAAACGGCTTTGTGCCGGAGGTGGAAGGGATCTCAGACACCGTGTTCGAGATGCTGGACTTCACGGCCATCGGCCTGCGGGCCCGGAAGGAGGAGGGCGGTGTCTTCACGCGAAAGGGATATGTCCTCCAGAGCAGCGATCTCAAGCAGGCGCCTTCCGTAGCCAGAGAGATCGCGGAGCCGGACTACATGGTCCTGCTGGAAGTGGCCAGGCGGCAGGGGGATGGCCCCGCACAGGGCGGCGCCGGTCCAATCCTGGTCAAGCTGCCGGCGGCGCCGGAGGAGCTGGAAGCTGTGGCCCAGCGCCTGGGTGGGGCATCCTCACAGGAGTTGTGGTGGCGCTGCATCGACTGTGTGATCCCGGAGATGCGGGATGCGGTCTCCGCAGCCGGTACGATCACAGATGTCAACCGCTTCGCGCAGACGGCGGCTGCCATGTCCCAGGAGCAGCGGAAAGTGTACAAGGCTGTGCTGGAGGGCCTGCGGTGCCGGGATCTGTCCGCTGCTTTGCATCAAGCGGACACGCTTGATGAGTACATCCTTAAAGAGGGGATCAGCTCTCCCTCTGAATTTGCGAGAGAAAAGATCCGGACGATTCTGGGGAAACCGATGGCCGACAAGGTTCTGGCCAATTTAAACCTGCACGAATGCGGAGAAACCCTGATGGAGCCGGAGCACTGCATCCAGACCGGCTATGGCCTGCTCCAGCACCGGGACGGACAGGAGTTCCGCATCCAGGACAAGCATATCGGAATGATGGAAATGAGGAGGCGATGAATGATGGACCAAAGGCAAGAGGCCCTCCTGGGTCTTCCATTGACCAATGCGGAGAGGGAGTGGCTGACAGATCGACTAGAGACCCTTTCTGTAAAAGAGAGTTACCAGCTGTCCGCGGCGCTCATGCGGTCCGGGAGGCTGCAGGAACTGATGGGAAAAAACCGTGAGGAGCTGCAAGCCACCGTCCTGCGGATGAAGCCGGACGTGGCGGTGGAGGCGATCAACTGCCTGATGACGCTGCACGATTACGAGGTCTGCCATCCGGCGGGCAGCTATGAAGCTCTGGGGCGCTTCTTCCTGCAATATGAGAGCGGCGCCCCCAGGGAGGCCCTACCCTTTGTGGACCTGGACCAGCTGGGCAGGCGCTATGAGGATCTCCACCCGGGACTTTTCATCGGCGGCAGCTATGTGATCTATCCCGCAAAGGAGCCGGAGCATCCCTATACCGGCCACAACCTGGCGGAGCTGGACGATTCGGACTGGAGCGTCCGGCTGAAGATAGCCTCCCCTGAAAAGCCGGAAGGCGTCTGGGTTCGACTCCCGGACTACTCCATGGTGAATGATGACAAGGCGGATGAAGTGGAACTGGCCCTTCTGGAACTGAGCGTCGATACCATTCAGGAGTGTACGCTACTGGATGCCCGCTGTGTCCTCCCGGAAGTGAAGGACTTGGTAAGCGAATACCGAGAAGTGGCGGATCTCATCTACGACGGGAACGACCTGGGCTTCCTGCTGGACGAGCAGGGCCAGGGGCTGCCGCATTTCAGCGAGAAGCTCCATGCGGCTCTGGCCTATGAAAAATGCACTCGACTGGGCGCGGCACTGGACATCGCGCAGAACCTCCGATGCTATGACTTCGTGCCGAAGGAGG
>CATZYY010000050.1 GCA_958426425.1 uncultured Oscillospiraceae bacterium | reverse complement strand
TTCATTCATGCCAGGCCTTGCAAACCATTTTGCGAAAAACTCTTGACACTACCCTCCTTTCCAAAACCAGGCCATAAAAAAACGTCGCTTTTCACAAAGAAATAGCGACGTTTTAGTGTAGGTTGGCTCGGTTTTTGTTGTGATTTATGATTATGCCTTTGTAAAGAAACCTAATACGATAATGATAGTAATTCTCTTGAAAACAAATGTGTTGCAGAGAAAAATCATATGGATGATTTTCGAGACACAATCTGGAGTGTAATTTTAAAAAATCACGACCACGAATTTCAAGAGGCATTTTCTGGGCTTCGAAATAGTAAAGATAAATTTCGAGATGAAGTCATACGTCGATTTCATCTTGGGCACGACTCTAAAGATACCTTAGAGGAACTTCGGGCCAGAGCACATACTTTATATTCTTCAAAGCCAGAATCTTGCGCCCTCATCCAAAACCCATTTTCTGCTTGTGAGAGTGTCCTTACAGAAATTGAGAATGATGATATCTGGCAAAAGATAGTGGTTGGCAATAATGATATACCTATAGGAAAGTTTATTCAGCGGTTAAATAATGCAGATTGGGTAAATCAAGGTCGCTCTTACATTTCAGAGGGGCTTTGTCCTTTTTGTCAGCAACCAACAATTACTGATAATTTTTTAGAACAATTGTCACAATTCTTCGACGCTCAATACAAGGAGGACGTTTCAAGAATTGCCATATTAATGTCTAGATATGATGCAGAAATAAAAAGAGTAATCCCTGCTCTAAACGCTTTGCTTGAAAATGCAAGGAGCATTGCAGTTGGTGGACTTGATGCAGAAATATTTAGGGTAAAAATTAGCAATCTCGACGTTCAAATGCGAAAAAACTTCACATTATTCGAGCAGAAAAAAGCGGAGCCAAGCCGAAAATTCGCTATAAATTGTACTCATGGCTTGATTGCAGAATTAGATACGGTTATCAGTACAGCTAACGAAAAAATTAAAAAGCATAACCAAATTGTCGATAATTATAGCGTAGAGAAGCAAACGTTAACAGATGATATTTGGGTGTATTTGTTAGACGAACAGGAATCGCTGATCAAAAGTTATTTATCTGATATAGCCGGTCTTGAAAAAGCAAAAAAGTCCCTCCAAGATAAACTGAAAGACTTGAGAGATAGAATCAACCGCCTCGATAACGAAATTGTGATGGCAGAAAAAAATATCACCAGTGTTCAACCTACAGTTGATGAAATTAATAGGTTGCTAAAAGCATATGGGTTTGAAAATTTTAAGATTGCGCCCTCACCAAAACAGGAAAATTTTTATCAAATTCAGCGTCCAGATGGAACTCTTGCCTCAAACACATTGAGTGAGGGAGAAGAAACTTTTATTGCTTTTTTGTATTTTATGCAACTAGCTAAAGGTGCAACTGAACTATCCAAAGTATCTTCAAAACGCATACTAGTGTTAGATGATCCCATTTGTAGTTTGGACAGTACAATACTCTACATCGTTAGTGCAATTGTAAAAGATCTCATCAAAGAGATTCGGTCGGGTCAATCTGATGTAGAGCAAATCTTCCTTTTTACACACAATGTGTTTTTCCACAAAGAAGTGTCTTTTGAGAATGGACGAGTACAGGCTTCCGCAGACGTCAACTATTGGACAATCCATAAGGATGCACTCGTCTCAAAAATAGAATCCTATGGACAACATAACCCCATCAGCACTTCTTATGAGTTGCTATGGAGAGAGGTTAGAGATAACCATATCTCTTCTGTTGTGACAATACAAAATACTATGCGTAGGATTATCGAGAATTATTTTGGAATGCTTGGAACTAAAAAATATGGTTACATCGTAGACAAATTTGAAACCGCAGAAGAAAAGATGATTTGTGACTCTCTTTTCTATTGGATAAATGATGGATCGCACAGCATCCCAGATGATCTATACATCGATAGCTATTCTGATTCGGTTGACAAATATAAGGATATATTCCGTAGAGTGTTCGTAGCTGCAGGGCATGAGGCGCACTACAACATGATGATGGGAATAGGAACAAATTCTGACTCGGAATAACTAACATATTGCCTAAAGCCGAAAAAATATTCTCTTCCATAGAACGGGATATCTCTCCAGTTATCTCCTTTTTTTGATAACAGCGGTAACAAGTGCCATGAACATTTTCCTGCTGTCCTCATCGGTGTGGAAGGACAGCTCCGGGTGCCACTGGACCGCCCAGACGAAGGTCTTGCCAGGCAGGTACACCGCCTCGATGAGATCGTCCGTACTGCGGGCCATCTCCACGAGGTCCGGCACCAGGGTTTTGATTGCCTGGTGGTGGCAGCTGTTCACGCCCAGCTCCGTTTTTTGCAGCAGGGCAGCCAAAGGCGTATCCGGCAGGATGCGCACCGTGTGAGTGGCCTGGTCATAGGGCGGCTTCATGGAATGCTCAATCCCTGACGGGTGCTCCGTGGGCAGGTCCTGGTAGAGGGTGCCGCCCAAAGCCACATTCAGGAACTGGAGGCCCCGGCAGATGCCCAGGATGGGCTTGTCCTGCTCCAGAGCCCGGTTCAGGAGTTCCCGCTCCAAGGTATCCCGGGCGGGGCACAGCTCGCCACAGGTGGGCTTCAGGGCCTCTCTGTACAGTTGCGGAGCGACATCCTGCCCGCCAGTGAAGAGAAAGCCGTCACAGAGATCCGCGAGCTGGGCGATGTCCGCTCCGTCCGCCGCCAGCGGCAGGATGACCGGAATGGCACCGGCCTCTTCCAGCCCTTCCAGATACCCCGGCAGCATCCAGTAGGAGTTTTTCTCCTTGTCCCACAGGGGCGTCACACCAATGATCGGTTTCTTCATAAATCGTCACCTCTGAATGATAGCAAAAAGGTCAACCTTTGACTGCGATTTGGCCAACGAAAGTGTCAAACTTTTTCATGCAAAAAATCGCCGAAAGCTATACACTTTCGGCGATTCTTGGTACGCCCGACTGGATTCGAACCAGCGACCTTTAGAGTCGGAGTCTAACACTCTATCCAACTGAGCTACGGGCGCATATGTGGGTGACCGCCTTTTCGGCTGGTTACCGCTTTTTTGAAATAGTAGTCAAATAGTCGTCAACGGCGAAACTTTTTTCTCCCTCTGTCGGCTCTTTCCCACTCGCTGCAAGGGTTTGCGCCGCCTCTCAACTGGACCGGCCTGAAACGTCGGAGTCTGTCACTCTATCCAACTGAGCTACGGGCGCATATGAAATTGTTCGATGTGCCCCGGCACATCTCTTGGTAGTATAGCAAGGTTTACCCAAATTGTAAAGCCTTTTATGAAAAAATTTTTCTCCCTTGAGATTGTTAAAAAAATTGACAAGTGGTCCGTTATAGGCTAAACTAGAGATTAAGAAATTTTTAACGATCCCTGTGGCTCGTGTATATAGGAGTGATTGCTTTGAAAAAGGAGAATATCTCCGACGCCGTCATTCGGCGCCTCCCCCGTTACTACCGGCAGCTGACGGACCTCTGCGCCCGCGGTGTGGTACGGATCTCCTCCCATTCCCTGGGACAGGAGATGAACATTACCGCCTCCCAGATTCGCCAGGATTTCAGCTGCTTCGGTGAATTTGGTCAGCAGGGCTACGGCTACAATGTAGAGGAACTGCGCTCTGAGATTGGCCATATTCTCGGCGTGGACAATGACCACCATCTCATTATGATCGGTGTGGGCAATCTGGGCCATGCCCTGCTGCAGAACTTCCCCTTCTCCCAGACCGGCTTCACCGTGGATGCCGCCTTTGACGTCAATCCCCAGCTCTCCGGTGCTGTTATCAACAGTGTCCCCGTCTACCCCATGACCCAGCTGGATGACTATGTTCAGAGCCATCATGTGGACGTGGTGGTTTTGACCATTCCCCAGTCTGTGGCCCAGGACACCGCCACCCATTTGATTGAAATGGGCATCCGGGGGTTCTGGAACTTCACCAATATGGAGCTCTCCAGCCCCTGCCCTGACGTGCAATTTGAAAACATCCACTTTGCCGACAGCCTCCTGACCCTCAGCTACCGCATTGCAAACCGCTGACGCGGCCTATGAAAGGATACCATCCATGAAGAAAAAACGGCTCCTGCTGCCCGCTCTGTGCCTGTTGGTACCCCTGGCCCTTATGGTCTCGGCCATGGCCGCCGGAGGAAGCTTGTCGGACCCCTTGGCCTCTCTTTCCTATCTGACCGGCATCTTCACCGACACCATCAACAAACAGGTGGAGGAAAAGCTGGACGATTCCGACGAGGAACTGCTCTCCGGCGACTGGGAGACCTCTTCCGGCAGTTCCGCCGCCACCTGGGCGGAAACCCGCATGAAAGAGGGCGACATCCTGACCGGCACCACCGGAACCAGCGTGCTGGTTCTGGCCGGAAGCGCCAATGTGGTCTTCTCCGGCACCGTGGTGGACGTGACCACCGGTGCCGCTGTTCCCAATGGCAGCGCGTTAACCGTCAATCACCGCTACCTGGTGGCGGAGGATACAACAGCCGATTTCATGGTCACCTCCAAAACCGCCGTGGTGGACTATCAGGGAAATTACGCTTTCCGCTATTCCGACGCCACCGACTACAATGCCATTGCCGCCGCCCTGAAGACCCTGAACCTCTTTAAGGGCAGTTATACCGGCTACGGTCAGGGCTACGATCTGGAGGTGGCTCCCACCCGGCTCCAGGCCCTTATTATGTTCATCCGGGTCCTGGGCGAAGAGGATGCCGCCCTGTCCTATACCGGCACAACGCCCTTTACGGACATTGCCGCCGGCACTCAAAGTGAAAAATACGTAGGCTACGCCTACAGCAAAGGCTATACCAACGGTTACAGCGCCACTACCTTCCGACCCAATCAGACCGTCACGGCCGGCCAGTACATGGAGTTTATGCTGCGGGCTCTGGGGTACAGCTCCTCTGCCAACACAGATCTGTCCAACACCCTTATCAATGCCTTCACCAACGGCGTCATCACAGCCGGAGAGCTTTCAGCACTTCAAAGCGGCACCTTCCTGCGGGCGGATCTGGTCTATGTCTCCTACTATGCCCTGGACGCCTGGATGGCCGGAAGCAGCCAGACCCTGCGGGAGGTACTGCTTGACAAGGGTACCTTCACCTCTGCTCAGGATCGGACCGCCGCCGATTTGATTACCAGCGGAAGAAAATAATGGAACCCCTTTCCCGGGTCTGCATACTATGGATTGAGACCGGTTCGGACGGTCTACGAATTCATAGGAGGTTCCGGTATGTGCAATAACGGTTTTGGCGGTGGCAACTGCTGCTGGATCATCATTCTGCTGATCATCGTCTGGTGCTGCTGCGGCAATGGCAGCGGTTCCGGCTGCGGCTGTGGCTGCAACAACAACTGCGGCTGCAATCCCCCGTCCTGCTGCTAATTCTTCATAAGAAACAGCGCCCCGTGTCCCTTGAGGCACGGGGCGCCTCCTATTCCCCAGGAAAACGCCCGCGCTGGCCTATGGCCAGCGCGGGCTGCATTACAGGTATTTTTTTCTCAGTCATCTTCTTCCGGAGCCAGCTCCGTGGTACGGGTCTTGGGCGGAAAGATCCGCGAGAACACCAGGAAGAATACCAACCCCACCACAAGTCCCGGGATAATAGGCTGACTCAGCTTCACACCGAAGAGCACACCGCCGGAGATCTTCTCCAGATACACCACAATGATGGACCCGGAGATCAGGGAGGCGATGGTACCCGCCAGGGAGGCGCCCTTCCAGTAGTGACCCAGCACATAAGGGAAGAAAGCCCCCGCCGCCCGAAGGGTGAAGCAGAACATCAGCAGATTCACAATGCCGGAGGTATTGAACAGGGCAATGAACATGGACGCCACGCCTACGATGCCCATGACGATCTTGGTGACGTTCATGACCTCCTTGCTGGTGGCATCAGGCTTCAGCACCGCGTGGTAGATGTCGTTGGCGAAGATGGACCCGGCCCCCAGCAGGTCAGAGTCTGAGGAGGACATGGTGGCGGAGATGATACCGGCGAACAGCAGTCCGCAGATGACCGCGGGCATGGCCTCCATGGCCAGCACCGGCAGGGCGTACCGGGCGCCAACGGTCTCAAAATCCGCGGCAGAGAACTTGCCCATGGAGATCAGAGCCAGAACGATGACGCCCAGCACCGCCGGAACAAAGGCGTAAATAAAGTTCAAAATGGCAGCCAGAACGGAGCCCTGCCGGGCGGCCTTGCCGTCCCGGGCGGCATAGTAGCGGGAGACAGCCTCCTGCCCCACGGTGAAGGTAGCCACATACATGACCGTCAGAGACAGGATGCCCATGGGGCTGTAACCGGAGAACATGTCAAAGGTCTCCGCCGGCACGTTGGCCACCACGGTATCCCAGCCGCCGGCCAGGTTGATGGCAAAGGGCACGGCGATAATCATGCCGATAATGATGAGGAACACCTGGACAAAGTCCGTCAGGGTAACGCTCCAGAGGCCGCCCATAACGGAGTAAATGGTGACTACCACCGCCACAATGATGACGGCGGTCTTATAGCCGATGCCCAGCATGGTGGAGAGAATGACCGAGGAGGCAATGAACTGCCCCGCTGTCAGGCCCACCAGGGGCAGCAGCATGATGATGGCGGTGATGAGACCGGCGCTCTTGCCGTACCGGCGGCGGAAATACTCCGGCACAGTCTTGACAGTGGCCGCCCGGAACTTGGGGGCCAGGAAGGTCAAAATCACAAAGGCAAAGCCCATGGTGATGATGTACCAGGCAGAGCTGAGTCCATAGCCGGACATGCCGTTTTCCACCACGCCCAGAGAACTGCCGCCGCCGATCTCCGTGGCGGCCAGGGTACCGGCCATCAGGAAGGGTCCCAGACGGCGGCCCGCCACCATGAAGTCGGTGTTGGAGGTGATCTTGGTGGAAGAGTACCAGCCGATGAACAGCATGGCCAGCAGGTAGATGACCACAATGATGGTGACTGTCAGATTGAACTGCATAGATACACTCCCTTCTTTCACACACGCCCCGGCCTATCCGGAGCTCCTGCTACTATCATACAGGATGAGCCAACTTATGTAAAGATTTCGTTAAGAGATTTTGGAAGATTTTTCATATCCCTCATACTTCTTCTTATTTCCTTCACAGCCGATGCGCCTGCCCGGCCATCTCCGCTCCTGGTTCCGGACAATAAAAGGCGGCGGAACAGCCAATCCCTGTTCCGCCGCCCATTGCCGCAGCAAAAAGCCGGGCAGGCCGCCCGGCTTTTTGTTATGTAAACTTATAGGAATCCCAAATGCTCCAGCAGAATCTTGGTGCCCAGCAGGATCAGCACAATGCCGCCGGTAAGCTCCGCCCGCTGCTTGTAGCGGGTGCCAAAGAAATTGCCGATCACGACACCGCCCAGAGAGATGCAGAAGGTGGTGACACCGATAATGGAGACGGCGGGACCGATGGGCACAGAGAAAAAGGCAAAGGTTATCCCCACGGCCAGGGCATCGATGCTGGTGGCAACCGCCATCATAAAAAGGCGCTTCAGGTCCAGCCGATCCGCCGCAGGGCAGGCGCTCTCCTCCTCATCCTCGGGGGACAGGGCCTCCCGGACCATATTGCCGCCGATTAAGGCCAGCAGGCCAAAAGCCACCCAGTGGTCTACGCTCTCAATATACTGGGCAAACTGCGATCCCAGCAGCCACCCCAAAAACGGCATCAGGGCCTGAAAGCCGCCGAAGAACAGGGCGATCACCGCACCGTGGCGCAAGTTCAATTTCGGCATGGACAACCCGTGGCACACCGCCACGGCGAAAGCGTCCATGGACAGGCTGACACCGATGAGAAACAGCTCTAAAATCCCCACAATACCATACTCCCACTCACAAAATCACCGGCACCGGCCGGCGGATGGAAATGCTGTCCGGCGTCACCAGGCAATCATACGCCCGTACATTTACCCCCCGAGACGCAGCAAACCGCAGCGCCTCCCCAAAGGCCGGATGGGTCTTGTCGTTAGGAGAAACGCTGTGGATATCCTTTATTTGTACCACAAAAAAGAGTGTGGCGTCAAGGCCTTCCTCCACGGCCCGAACCAGTTCCAAAATGTGCTTGACCCCCCGCTCCGTGGGCGCGTCGGGAAAGCGGGCGGCGCCGCCGTCCTCCAGCGTGACTCCCTTCACCTCCACCAGATGAGGCCCATGGGGCGTCTCCAGACAAAAGTCCAGCCGGGAATCCCCCCAGCGCACCTCCCGCCGGACCGCCGTCACCTCCGGAGAAAAGCCCCCGGCGGCGGCCCACTCCTCAAAAACCCGGTTGGGGGCCTGGGCATCCATATTAATGAGCAGGTTCCCCTTCTCCACGGCAATCAGATCGAAGGGAGTCTTCCGCCCCGGTGTCCGCCCCGGCTCCAGATACACCGTAGCTCCCGGCACCAACAGCTCCCGGCAGCGGCCGGTATTTTTCACATGACAGATCTGGACGCCTTCCTCGGTCTCCACATGGGCGATAAACCGATTGGGCCGAGCCAAAAAGCGGCCCTGTATCACATGTTCGTATCGCATGGTTCTCCTTTCCGCTTCCGCCCCGGACTGTGCGTTTCCAGTTAGGCAGACAATAACCTCGGATTTTTTCTTTCACATCTGCTACATATTTGTCATCTATCCCGAAATAAACGATTTCCTGTAATCGTTTTTGTATAATTCGCCAAAATTTTACGCAAATTTTTTCATCATTTAAAAGGGAAAAGCAGCACGTTCCGCATTGTGTTCTTCCAAAAAAGTTGATACAATGTACCTAAAAATCGCCCAAGGAGGGAGTCTATGGATTATAGTCATCTGTTTGTGTGCCTAATGGGCATGGGGACGGTGTTCTTCGGGCTGATCTGCCTGGTGGCGCTGAGCACCCTGATGAGCGCGGCATTGCGCTCCGTGGGGAAACCGCCGGCAGCCGCCGTCCCCCCGGCCCCTGTTCCATCGGTGCCGGCCGCCGGTGCCGTCACGCCGGAGCTGATCGCCGCCGTGTCCGCCGCCGTGGCGGAGGACCTGGGCACCAACATCACCGGCATCCGTATCAAATCCATCAAGCCGCTCTGAAACCAGAGCGAAGAAACAATTTTGGGAGGATTTCATGAAGAAGTACAGAGTGACCGTCAACGGTGTTCCCTATGAGGTGGAACTGGAAGAACTGACCGGCGCCGCCCCTGCCCCCGCTCCTGCTCCTGCGGCCACCCCGGCGCCGCCTCCGCCCCCGGCTCCCGCCGGCGGCGAGCAGGTATCGTCCCCCATGCCCGGCACCATTTTGGCAGTGAACGTGGCCGTGGGCGACACGGTAAAGCGGGGACAGGTACTGATGATCCTGGAGGCAATGAAGATGGAAAACGAGATCATGTGTCCCCGGGACGGCCGGGTGACCGCCATCCAGACCACCAAGGGCGCCGCGGTGGAGTCCGGCACGCCCCTTTGCACCATCCAGTGACGGGGTGACGGCCTATGGACGCTATCCAGAATTTTATCACAAGCACGGGCTTTTATCAATTCACCCAGGGCGGCAACTGGAAATGCCTCATCATGATCTGCATTGCCTGCGTTTTGCTGTACCTTGGCATTGTGAAGAAGTTCGAGCCGCTGCTGCTGGTACCCATCGCCTTCGGCATGCTGGTAACCAACCTGCCGGGCGCGGAGATGTACCATGAGATTCTCTTTGCCGGAGGACACATCCACTGGGACCTGTTCGGCGGGGCACCCATTACGGCGGAATTCCTGTCGGAGATGGCCTCTGCCGGTGTATCTGAGGCAGTACTGGCCACGGCCGCAGTGGGCGAGACCATCTCGGTGGGCCTCATCGACGTACTGTACCTAGGCGTGAAGCTGGGCATCTACCCCTGCCTGATCTTCATGGGCGTGGGCGCCATGACCGACTTCGGTCCCCTGATCGCCAACCCCAAGAGCCTGTTGTTGGGCGCGGCCGCCCAGCTTGGCATCTTCATGACCTACGTGGGCTGCCGCCTCCTGGGCTTTACCGGGGCGGAAGCCTCTTCCATCGGCATCATCGGCGGCGCCGACGGCCCCACGGCCATTTTCGTCACCGTCATGTTAGCCCCTGCTCTGCTGGGCCCCATTGCCGTGTCGGCCTACTCCTACATGGCTCTGGTGCCGGTGATCCAGCCGCCCATCATGAAGCTGCTGACCACTGAGGAAGAGCGCAAGATCGTCATGAAGCCCCTGCGGGAGGTCTCAAAGAAGGAAAAGATCGTCTTCCCCATCGTGGTGACCATTTTTGTGGCCCTGCTGGTGCCCTCCGCGGCGCCGCTCATTGCCTGTCTGATGCTGGGCAACCTGTTCCGGGAGTGCGGCGTCACCGACCGGCTCAGCAAGACGGTGCAAAATGAGCTTATCAACATCGTCACCATTTTCCTGGGGGTCTCCGTGGGCGCCACCGCCACCGGCACCACCTTCCTCAGCCCCCGGACCCTGGCCATCCTGGCCATGGGCATCGTGGCCTTCGGCTTCGGCACCGCCGGCGGCGTGCTGCTGGCCAAGTTCATGAACCTGTTCCTCAAGGAGAAGATCAACCCCCTCATCGGCTCCGCCGGCGTGTCCGCCGTGCCCATGGCAGCCCGGGTATCCCAAAAGGTTGGTCAGGAGGCCAACCCCGGCAACTTCCTGTTGATGCACGCCATGGGTCCCAACGTGGCCGGCGTCATCGGCTCTGCCATTGCCGCGGGCGTGCTGATCTCTCTGTTTGGCTGATTTTTTATCTCGCCACCGGGCCGGTGATTCCCGCAGCGACGGCAACCGGCTCTGGTGCGCAAGCGGAGGCTTTTTATGGAATTTTTATCCAACAAACCCCTGTATATCACCGATACCATCCTTCGGGACGCCCACCAGTCCCAGGCGGCCACCCGGATGCGGCTGGAGGATATGCTGCCCGCCTGTGAGGTGCTGGACTCCATCGGCTACTGGTCCTTGGAGTGCTGGGGCGGCGCCACCTTCGACGCCTGTATGCGCTTTTTGAATGAGGACCCCTGGGAGCGTCTGCGGCAGCTGCGTAAGGCCCTGCCTCACACCAAACTCCAGATGCTGTTCCGGGGGCAGAACATTCTGGGCTACAAGCACTACGCCGACGACGTGGTGGACGCCTTCTGCCGCAAGAGCATTGAAAACGGCATCGACATCATCCGCATTTTTGATGCCCTCAACGACGTGCGGAACCTGGAAGAGGCTATCAAGTCCACCAAAAAATACGGCGGCATGGTGGAGGCCACCCTCAGCTATACCATCTCCCCCATCCACAGCGAGGACTACTTTGTGAAGCTGGCCCGGGAGCTGGAACAGATGGGCGCCGACGTAATCTGCATCAAGGACATGGCCAACCTCCTGCTGCCCATGGATGCCTATTCCCTGGTCAAGCGCCTGAAGGAGACCATATCCCTCCCCATCCACCTGCACACTCACAACACCACCGGCACCGGCGACATGGTGTATCTCATGGCGGCCATGGCGGGGGTGGACATCGTGGATACGGCTCTGAGCCCCCTGGCCAACGGTACCTCCCAGCCTGCCACAGAGTCCCTGGTGGCCACCCTCCAGGGCACTGTCCGGGATACGGGGTTGGACCTGAACAAGATGAGCGAAGCCGCCGTCCACTTCCGCAAGGTGGCCCAGCGGCTCAAGGAGGAGGGCTCCCTGGACCCCAAGGTGCTGAACGTGGACACCAATACCCTGCTCTACCAGGTGCCCGGCGGTATGCTCAGTAACCTCATCTCCCAGCTGAAGCAGGCCGGGAAGGAAGACAAATACTACGACGTTTTGGCGGAGATCCCCCGGGTCCGGGAGGACTTCGGCTATCCGCCCCTGGTGACGCCCTCCAGCCAGATCGTGGGCACCCAGGCGGTGATGAACGTGATTCTTGGGGAACGGTACAAGACCTTCCCCAAGGAGTCCAAGGCCATGCTGCGGGGCGAGTACGGCGCCCTGCCCGGCAAGGTCAACGAGGAGGTCCGGGCCAAGGCGGGCATCGCCCCGGAGGAGGTCATCACCTGCCGGCCGGCGGACCTGCTGGAGCCGGAGCTGCCCAAGTACCGGGAGGAGTTCAAGGAGATCGCCAAGAGCGACGAGGACGTGCTGTCCCTGGCCCTGTTCCCCCAGGTGGCGCCCAAGTTCTTAGCCTGGCGGGACGGTCCCCACGAGGCACCGAAGCCGGAGCCGCCCAAGCCTGCGGCCCAGTCCGCGCCTCCCAAGCCCGCCGACCCCAACGCCGTGCGGGAGCTGTTTGTGGAGTACAAATTCTGATAAAAAAGGACGGTATCCCTTGATACCGTCCTTTTTTACGCGCTACCAGCGGTAAAGGGTCTGGACATCCAGTTCATGTACGCTCACAGTCAGCTTCACTTCCGGCAAAGTCTCTCCCGCTTCATCCTGGGCTGTCACCGTGCAGAGCATCTCCTGCCCACCGTCCAGGACATAGGAGGAGGGCCCCACCTTCTCCCGGTACCACAGATCTACCGCGTCCAGAAGGTCTAGTCCCGGGCCGGAAGGAGCATCCTGATTGTGGGCATAGTGGTCGTACTGGTGGTCCGGCGAAAGGTAGGAGAAAGAAAACACCCCGTCCGCCACCCGCTGTCCTTCCAGGGTGAAGGTCTGCTTCTTAGTCTCCACCTCCATGGTGGCGGAGGCCGCACCCCGGAGCCCATCGGCGGCGGCATAGAGTTGATCGCCCCAGACCCGGCAGAGGCCGCTCTGGCCGATCTTGTTCGGCCACATGTCATTTGTTACGGACAAACCGCCCTGCTCCCAGCTGGAGGCCACATAGTCCCCCTGAGGAGAGCGGGCAATCACCAATGTGTGCCACCGTCCAAACCACTGGTCGTCCCGGCGGTGGCGCTGTGTCTCCTGATAAACTGTTTGCAGGTCCTCCAGCATGTAGGTCCGCTCCAGCCGGTCCAGCTTCTGTCCCGTGGTATAGGGCGGAAAGCCCAGCAGCACGTAGGCAGCCGTTCCCAATAGCACACACAGCAGCAGGTTGCGGAGTACCTTCTGCTTTCGGTTCCACCGTCTCATGACGTCTCCCCCCATTCCACCCGCAGCGCCCAGTCATTGTCTCCATAGGGATAGGTGATCTCCACCTGCTCCGGTGGATGATCCAGCAGCAGTTTCAAGGTACTGTGGTGCCGGGTCCATCCGTAGAAATCGCGGCCCTGCTCCCAACTGTATCTCCAGCTGTTTTTCTCCGAAGCTACTGAGTCCCACCGGAATAAGGTTTCGCCGCCCTCGGTTATTTCCAAGTTGCCGAAAAATTGGTCGGAAATAACCGCAGGACTGTCCATCTCCAACCACAGCTCCAGTTCTGCCTGATATTGCCCATCATCCAATACTAAGACTTCACCCGGTGCGGCCCACAAGTCTCCATGGGCCAGTTCCACATGGCTGCTGAGAAGCGGCGGGTCTTCCCAGCCGCTCTGGACTCGGAGACGCTCATACACTGTCACCGCCCCGTCCAGGAGCCAGGCGGCGCAAACCGCCGTGATCGCTAACACCACCATGAGCCAGCGGCTGAGCCGCCAGATCCACCCGAGCCAGGGCTTGTGAACTTTATCCAGGGCACGGCCAATCTCCTCCGGGTCGCCCATGGCCGCCAGAGCCCGCTGCTCTGCCAGCTGTCGGTCGTAGCCCACGCGCTCCAGATCCTGCACATGGTCCTCGTAGTGGGCCGTCAGCTCTGCCTCAATAGCCGCCCGGTCCGGCCTGAACCGCACCTGGGCCAGGACCGCGGCCCGCCAGCTGCGAAATTCCCACATCTCCTCACCCCCTGTCTTTTCATCGGCCATCTATGTCTATACTACATAGATTATCAATGGTTGTCAATAGGAGGGACGTTTTTCTGTCCGCTGTCGCCAATTTGTATAAGGTCGCTTTTTATACACACAGCCACCTGGAGCTGTCTGGGGGGAGAGTCAACAAGATGTCACAGAAACTGCAGATCCCAGAACATAAAAATCCTGTTGCTATCCACCACCCACTAATTAAGCAATGCTACATCAAGAACTTTTTGCATATCTAAGTAATACAGTGAAAAAGCGCATTACATGCGCCATAACCACCTTATGCCGTCCAATCCTTGTAAAGTTTACAGGCTCCGCTGCTCTTCCCTGTCAAAGCACCGCCCCAGCGGCAAGGCCCCCTCTTCTACGAAG
>CATZYY010000049.1 GCA_958426425.1 uncultured Oscillospiraceae bacterium | reverse complement strand
GGTATTCACACAGGGCACCGCGGCTTATACCGGAGCGGTCACCACGGATCGCTACGGACGAAAGATCCCCAAGCATGCAGTGGGGACGGAGAACTTCTCCTATACCTCTTCGGCAAACGACCTGCTGGAAGCCGTCACTACTCTCTATGACCGAATCGTGGATAGGACTCTGCTGATCCGCCGTCTCAGCATCAGTGCCAATCGCCTGCTTCGTGAAGATGAAGCGCCCAAGCAGGACGAGACCGAGCAGCTGGATCTTTTCACCGACTATGTGGCGAGGGAGGAGCAACAGGCGGAGTATGAGGCTGAGCACGCTCGGGAGCGGAAGATTCAGAAGACCATGCTTAGGATTAAAAAGAAGTTCGGAAAGAATGCCATCCTCAAAGGTATGAACCTGGAGGATGGGGCAACCGCCAGAGAGCGAAACCAGACGATTGGAGGGCACCAGGCATGAGCGGACCATACGATGATATCATCCAGCTGCCGCATCCCACTTCGGCCAGACATCCGAGGATGTCCCTCTCAAACCGTGCGGCACAATTTTCACCCTTTGCCGCTCTCTCCGGCCATAGTGCTGCACTTGCCGAAACAGCACGGCTGACGGACCAGCAAATCGAGTTGAGCGATGATGATAAGGCTGTGCTCGATCAAAAGCAGCGCATCCTATTGGAGCATATCAATGAACACCCGGAGATCATGGTGACATGGTTCCAGCCGGATGAGAAAAAGGATGGCGGCCAATATATTACGACTACTGGACGGCTGAAAAGGTTTGATGAATCCGCGTGTATGCTGCTTTTGAAAGACGGATCAAACATACCGATCAGCCATATCATCGGGCTGGAAAGCGCATATTTCGAAGGTCTCTTTTGAAACAATATGTTGATGTAGTCTCATATTTAATTGAGAGCGATAAAGTATGATGCCTGAAAGATTTGCCTGAACTAAATATCAACCCTGCACAGGAAACTGGCATCCAGTAGCTTGGTCCTGTTTTATAAGCTGTGGACCCTTTTACACCAAAAACAAAAATATCGATTTTAACCGTCCTTTGCATCGTCGGAGCAAGCGTCAAGTGGCTTGCTCCGATTTTTTAGTCAGAGCCCGCTCATTTTTCTGCTCCCCCTTCCAAATCTCAGCCGCTTACCCACAAGGAGTGCGCTGCCGTCGTATGGCCACGAAGCCGCCTGCGCTGGCAGCTTCGCTTTGATTGGGGGTACACACCTGAGTGAAACCTCTGAAATTCTGTACGCTCCTTATCAAAATAACCACACCTTCCGGTGTGGTTATTTTGATACCTAAATGAGTATTCAAATTTAATGGCAATGGCGGCAGCAGAACAGGCATCGGGAAATCAACGCCCTTTGCCGCTGGATACTGCTCTGATGCGTCTACAATGGCCGCGCTTTTGCGCAGGGGCCGACCTGCGGCATCCATGCAGGTTTCATGAACTCCATCCGCCCGCCCACTCCGCCGCGTTCGGCGTTTCGATGCAGCCGTTTCCGCTTCAGGCAGGCGCTTTACACCTTGCCCAGCTTGCTCTCCAGCTCGGCCCGGCGGTCCTCAAAACCGGGCTTACCCAACAGGGCGAACATGTTCTTTTTGTATGCCTCCACACCGGGCTGATCGAAGGGATTCACATCCAGCAGGTAGCCGGACAGGCCGCAGGCATACTCAAAGAAATAGATCAGCTGGCCCAGGTCCCGGGCGGACTTGCCGTCGGTCTCCACGATCATGTTGGGCACGCCGCCCTCGGTGTGGGCCAAGAGGGTACCGTCCATGGCCCGCTCCCGGATGAAGTCCATGGACTTGCCGGCCAGGAAATTCAGCCCGTCGCCGTTTCCCTCCTCAAAGGGGACCTCCAGCCGGGCATCGGAATCGCCCAGGCGGACAATGGTCTCAAAGAGGATGCGGCGGCCATCCTGAATGTACTGACCCATGGAGTGGAGGTCCGCGGTGAATTCCACGCTGGCGGGGAACAGGCCCTTGTGATCCTTGCCCTCGCTCTCGCCGTAGAGCTGCTTCCACCACTCGGTCATAAAGCGGAAGGCCGGATCGTAGCAGCCCAGAATTTCCACGGAATAGCCGGCCTCATACAGGGCATACCGGGCGGCGGCATACTGCCAGGCGGGGCAGGACAGGGAGCTGGCGGCGTCGCAGGCCTTCATCATCTCGGCAGCGCCGCCCATCAGCTCGTCAATATCCACGCCGGTGACGGCGATGGGCAGCAGGCCCACGGCGGTCAGGACGCTGTACCGGCCGCCCACATCGTCAGGCACCACAAAGGTCTCCCACCCCTCGGCGTCGGCCAGGGACTTCAGGGCGCCCCGGGCCTTGTCGGTGGTGGCGTAGATCCGCTCCCGGGCGCCCTCAGGACCGTACTTGTCCTCCAGCAGCTTGCGGAAGAAGCGGAAGGCCACAGCCGGCTCCGTAGTGGTGCCGGATTTGGAGATCACGTTCACGGAAAAGTCATCGTCGCCCAGGATGTCAATGACCTCCTGCATAGCGTCGGCACTGAGACCGTTGCCCAGAAAATAGACGTTGGGGGTGTCCTTCTTCTTCAGATTGTAGTTGGGAGAGCACAGGCAGTCCACCACACCTCTGGCACCCAGGTAGGACCCGCCGATGCCGATGACCACCAGGGCCTTGGAATTGGACTGGATCTTGGCCGCCGCAGCCTTGATACGGGCGAACTCCGCCTTGTCATAGTCCCGGGGCAGATGGACCCAGCCGATGAAGTCGCTGCCCTTGCCGGTACCCTTCTGCAGCTTCTGCTGCGCATCGCTCAGACGGGGCAGCAGTGCCTGGGCATAATCGTCCGGCAAAAAGTTCTCCATCTGAAAGGTTTTAACAGTCAACATATGCGTTTCCTCCCATAAAAATACAACAAAACTGCCCAGGTCAGGCCAGCTTCCGCACCCGGAAAACCAGGACCGCCTGTCTTTGCCTGGCCTTATCATAGCACGCCGGCACTTTTACCGTCAACAAGGGAGCCGGATAAAAGTGGAAACCAGTTCCTTCGGCGCCACGCCCTGCCGCGCTTTCACAGCCACGGAGATCTCCGTAATCTGATGAACCCGGCAGGTGTTCACCCCGCTGCAGCGCTCATTGCTTTAACAAATCTCTGTCTCATCAGCACTTCTCAGTGCTTTTCCCTTGTCAAGAAGGCCTAAATTTGCTATGATAAAAAATACAGAAAATGCCTTATTTTGCCCCTTTGGGGCCGCCGCTGAGAAAGGAGCCCCGAATTTCATGGTACAACCCCATCGCGCAACCGCCCGAGTGCTGGATATTTTAGAACGACTGGCCGCCTCTCCCAATGGCCTGACTCTGACAGAACTCTCCGTTGATATGGACGCTCCCAAGAGCAGCCTCTTTCCCATTGTTCACACGTTGGAACAGCGCCGCTATTTGCAGCAGGAAGAGGCCTCCGGCCGTTATTCCATCGGGCCTGGGGCACTGGCCTTGTCCGCCGCCGCAGGCGAAGGGCTACAGCCCATTGTGCAGGTGATGAAACGAGTGGTGGCCCAATGCCAGGAGACCTGCCAGCTGGGCATTCTGGACCATGACCAGGTGCTGTACCTGGAAAAAGAGGACTCCACCCAGGCCATCCGCATGATCTCCCGGGTGGGCAACCGCCTGCCCGCTAACGCTACCGCTATCGGCAAGGCCCTGCTCAGCGGCCTTCCCGATCAGAAGATCCGGGATCTGTACACCGGAGGTCTGCCCCGGCTGACGGAGCAAACCATAACCGATCTTGAGGAGCTGCTGTGTCAGCTCCGCTCCGTGCGGGAGGGGGCCATTGCCACAGAGCAGGAGGAATCCACCCCCCAGCTGGCCTGCTGGGCCGTACCTCTGCGGCAACAGCAGCATGTCTTCTCCGCCCTCAGCGTCTCAGTTCCCCTGTTTCGGTGCCAGCCGGAAAAGGTAGCGCAGGTCTGTCAATGTCTGCTGAATGCCCAATCGGAAATCGAGCAAATGGCAAAATCCCGTGACTTTACGTGGTCTATGAATTGACACATTTCTCGTCTTATGTTATAATGTATGTCAGGTTGAGTTCCTAAATAAGAACCATGTTCTTATTTAGGAACGTCCTGATGGATGCTGATCTGAATACTGTAAAATGGGGGGATGAACTGTTTTGTTCCAAACGCACAATCCCGGCGGCATACTGCTGGATGATGTGGAACAGTCGGTGTCATTTCCCTTTTTTATGCTCCGGCGAAACACTGGAGAGCGGCGTATTTTAAATTTATGGAGGGAGGATTTTTCTATGGAAACCATTACTGATCTCATCAAGGATGTACCCATACCCAAAATGGTCAAGATTCGGGAAGTATACGACAATTCCCACATCCCCGAGGACAAGATTGCGGAAACTGTCTGGGCCGAGCTGTCCCGGGAGGCTCTTGGCGGACAGATTAAGCCGGGCATGAAGATCGCAATCACCTGCGGCAGTCGTGGTATTAATCACAATGCCATTATGGCCAAGGCCATGGTGGACTTCGTCAAGTCCAAGGGGGCCGAGCCCTACATTGTGGCAGCCATGGGAAGCCACGGCGGCGCCACCGCCCAGGGGCAAACCCAGATCTTAGCAGACTACGGCATCACCGAGGAAAATATGGGCTGCCCCATCAAGAGCTCCATGGAGACCGTGCAGATCGGCCTGTCCGGCATCCGCAAGCAGCCAGTGTACATCGACAAGTACGCCTCCGAGGCCGACGGCATCCTGCTCTACAACCGGGTCAAACCCCACACGTCCTTCCGGGGCCGGTATGAGAGCGGATTGATGAAGATGATGGCCATTGGCCTTGGCAAGCAGCACGGCGCCGAGAGCATCCATCATCAAAGCCCCGCCATCATGCACGAGCTGGTGGAGGAGTACGGCCGCACCATTCTGGAGAACTGCCCCATCCTGGGCGGCATCGCCGTCATCGAGAATGCCTATGACGAGACGTACCTCATCAAGGGCCTGACCCCCGACGAGATCATCACCGAGGAGCCCAAGCTGCGGGATAAGTCCTACGAGACCATCGCCCACCTGCTCTTTGACAAATGCGACGTGCTGGTGGTGGACAAGATCGGCAAGAACATCTCCGGCGACGGCATGGACCCCAACGTATCTGGCCGCTTTGTGCAGCCAAAATATTGCTCCGGCGGCATTGAGGCGGAGAAGGTGGTCATTCTGGACATCACCGACGAGACCCACGGCAACGCCCAGGGTATCGGCCTGGCGGAGGTCACCACCCGCCGTCTGGTCAACCGGATGAAGCTGGAGATGACCTATCCCACCGGCGTCACCAACACCTTCCTGCACCTGATGAAAATTCCCATGATTATGGACAACGACCGGGAGGCCATTCAGCTGGCCCTGTGCTGCTGCCCCGAGGCTGAGGACCCGGACAACATGAAGATGATCCGCATCCCCAACACCGCCCACATTGAGTACATCGAGATCTCCGAAGGTCTGCTGCCCCAGGCCAAGGCCAACCCCAACATCGAGATCCTCTCCGAGCCCTACGATCTGCCCTTCGACGAGAACGGCAACCTGTTCTGAGCGTCCCCCAAGAGATGACCGGCTTCTTCGGGGGGAGACGTCCGATCATTCCTTGGACCATTGTCCCATATGAATTTTTGTGTATGAGAGAAAGGAATGACTGAAATGGCAAGTCCCGGCATGTTGATCGCCGCCCTGGTGGTCGCAATCGCAATTATCCTGTTCTGCATCATTGTCCTCAAGCTCAATGCCGCCATCGGCATGGTCATCGCCTGCCTGGTCATGGGAGTGGCCGGCGGTCTGGACCTGGTGACCACCGCCACCACCATCTCCTCAGGCTTCGGCAGTATGATGACCAGCATCGGCCTTCCGGTGGGCTTCGGCACCATCCTGGGCCAGCTGATGAGCGACAGCGGCGCCGCCTCTGTTATCGCCGACAAGATGGTGGCCGCCTTCCCGGAGAAGAAGGCCATCTGGGGATTGAGCCTAGCCGGCTTCATCCTGTCCATCCCCGTGTTCTTTGACGTGACCTTCATCATCCTGATCCCCATCGGCATCACCATCGCCGCCAAGGTCAACCTGAAGATGTGCTACGTCACCGGCTGCCTGACCATCGGCGCCACCACCGCTCACTGCGTGGTGCCCCCCACCCCCAATCCCCTGGCTGCCGCCGATATCTTCGGCTTCGACCTGGGCATCATGCTGCTGGTGGGCCTGGTGGTGGGCTTCATCACCGTGCTGGTCTCCGACTTCATCTATATAAAGATCCACGACCGGGGCATCTGGAATGAGCAAAAGGACGTCAACCACAGCTCCAACGTCACCAGCGAGCTGCTGGCCGCCCGGAATGCCCAGGACAGCAACAAGCCCCAGCCCTCCATGTTCATGTCCCTGCTGCCCATCATCATCCCCGTTATCTGCATCCTCTTCGGCACCCTGGGCAGCGCCATGTTCGACGAGGCCCCCGTGATCTGCACCTTCCTGGGCGACAAGCTGATCGCCATGCTGCTGGGCACCCTGGGCGCGTACCTGGTGAGCCTGCCCTACATCGGCCGGGCCAACTTTGAAAAGTCCGCCGGTGAGGCCCTCAAGAGCGCCGGCGTGGTGCTGCTGATCACCGGCGCGGGCGGCTCCTTCGCCTCCGTCATCACCGCCACCGGCATTGGCGACGCCATCGTGGGCCTGCTGGGCACCGACACCACCTCCGTGCTGCCCGCCATGTTCCTGGCCTACGGCATCGGCATGATCTTCCGCGTGGCCCAGGGCTCCGGCACCGTGGCCGGCATGACCTCCATGGGCATCATGGCCACCATCGCCCCCGCCATCGGCTGCCATCCCGTGTGGATCGCCCTGGCCTGCCTGTCCGGCGGCAACTCCATCGGCCATGTCAACGACTCCGGCTACTGGGTCGCCACCAACATGTCCGGCCTCACCGTCACCGGCGGCCTGAAGACCTACACCCTGGGCTCCTTCATCTCCTCCGTGTGCATCTTCATCCTGGCCATCATCGGCGCCCTGATCATCCCCCTGTAACCATAAACCTGCGGCCTCGGCCGCTTAAAGGAGCGAACTGTATATGCGCAATGCCATGATCATTGACGGCAAGGACAACGTGGCTGTTGCCATCGAGCCCATCGCCAAGGGCGAAACCGTCACCTATTCCAGCGACGGGGCGGACAAGTCCCTTACCGCCCTGGAGGACATCACCATTTACCACAAGCTGGCCACCCGGGACATCGCCAAGGGTGAGCCCATCGTCAAGTACGGCGAGCACATCGGCATCGCCGCCTGCGACATCAAAGCCGGCGAGCACGTCCACGTCCACAACGTGGAGGGCCACCGGGAAAACCTGGAAGCCAAAGAGTAAGGAGGCAGAGACATGACTTTTTATGGATATCGGCGTCCCGACGGTCGCGTTGGTGTACGCAATAAGGTTTTGATCCTGCCTGCCAGCGTCTGCGCTTCCGACACCACCCGCATCATTGCCCAGCAGGTGGTGGGGTCCGTCACCTTCAGCAACCAGCTGGGCTGCTCCCAGGTGGCCTCCGACCAGCAGCTGACCATGGACGTCATGGCCGGCTACGCCGCCAACCCCAATATCTACGGCACCGTGGTAGTGTCCCTGGGCTGCGAGAACTGCCAGATGGATCTGGTGGTAAAGGCCATCCAGGAGCGGACCAACAAGCCCATCAAGCAGGTCATCATCCAGGAGGTGGGCGGCACGCTGAAGGCCGTGGATATCGCCGTCCGCTACGCCAAGGAGATGGTTGCGGAGGCCTCTTTGCTGCAGAAGGAGGAGTTCCCCATCTCCGAGCTGATCGTGGGCACCGAGTGCGGCGGCTCCGATCCCACCAGCGGCCTGGCCGCCAACCCCGTCATCGGTCAGATGAGCGATCTGGTAGTGGCTGCCGGCGGCACCTCCATCCTCTCCGAGACCACGGAGTTCATCGGCGCTGAGCACATTCTGGCCCGCCGCGCCGCCACGCCGGAGGTCCACGACCGGATCTTTGAGATCGTCCACCGCTACGAGAAGGCATTGCAGCTGGTGGGCGAGGAAGTCCGGGAGGGCAACCCCTCCCCCGGCAACAAGGCCGGCGGCATCACCACTTTGGAGGAGAAGTCCCTGGGCTGCATCCACAAGGGCGGCCACAGCCCCGTCAACGCCGTGTACGACTACGCCAAGCAGGTGGAGTCCAAGCAGGGCCTGGTCATTATGGACACTCCGGGCAACGACCCCTCCTCCGTGGCGGCCATGGTGGCCGGCGGCGCCCAGGTGGTGGTCTTCTCCAGCGGCCGCGGTTCACCCACCGGCAACCCCATCGCCCCGGTCATCAAGATCACCGGCAACAAGCTGACCTTCGCCAAGATGGAGGACAACATCGACTTTGACGCCTCTCCCCTGATCTACGGTCAGAAGACCCTGGAGGAGCTGGGCGACGATCTGATGAAGATGGTGGTGGAGACCGCCTGCGGCAAGCAGACCAAGGCCGAGTCCCTGGGCTACACTGAAATGGCCATCGCCCGGGTGTGCAACTTCGTATAAACAAACCTAGCCGGATACCCGCCGGCTTTTAACGCGGGCCGCGGCAGTAGGATTCCTTCAAAAAGAATCGGATCTGCCGCGGCTCTCTCCCTGACAAAATCGCCTGAGCGGTATTTCGCGGAACGTTTCCCGCCGCGGACAGCGGCGCATACAAATAACAGGAGATGAGCATTCCCATGAAAAAGAAATATGTCGTCATGGACGGCAACACGGCCGCGGCCCATGTGGCCTATGCCTTCACGGAGGTAGCGGCCATCTACCCCATCACCCCCTCCTCCCCCATGGCGGAGAAGGTGGACGAGTGGTCCGCCAAGGGCCGTAAGAACCTCTTCGGCTCCACGGTGGACGTGATCCAGATGCAGTCCGAGGCCGGCGCCGCCGGCACCTGCCACGGCTCTTTGCAGGCCGGCGCTCTGACCACCACCTTCACCTCCTCCCAGGGCCTGATGCTGATGATCCCCGCCATGTACGCCATGGGCGGCCAGTTCCTGCCCAGCGTCATGCACATCGCCTCCCGTGTGGTGACCTCCAACCACCACTCCATCTTCGGCGATCACACCGACTTTATGACCTGCCGCACCACCGGCTACGCCATGCTGATGTCCTCCTCCCCCCAGGAGGCCATGGACCTGGGCGCTGTGGCCCACCTGTCCGCTATCAGCGGCAAGTACGCCTTCATGCACTGCTTCGACGGCTTCCGCACCTCTCACGAGATGCAGCGGATCGAGGCCCTGGACTACGAGGACCTGCGGGATCTGGTGGACTATGACGCCCTCCAGGCCTTCCGCCGTCAATCCCTGAACCCGGAGCATCCCACCAACCGGGGCAACAACGTCAACCCCGACGTGTACTTCCAGTGCAAGGAGGGCGCCAACGAAAAGGCCGCCATCATCCCCGACAAGGTCCAGCACTACATGGACGAGATCAACAAGCTGACCGGCCGGGACTACAAGCTGTTCAACTACTACGGCGCCCCTGACGCCGAGGAAGTCATCGTGGTCATGTGCTCCGCTTCCGAGGCCGTAAAGGAGACCGTGGACTACCTGAACAAGCAGGGCCGCAAGGTCGGCATGGTGCAGATCCACCTGTATCGTCCCTTCTCCGTCAAGCACTTTGCTGCCGCCATCCCCGCCACGGTGAAGAAGATCGCCGTGCTGGACCGCTCCAAGGAGACCGGCTCCGTGGGTGAGCCCGTGTACCTGGACGTGGTCACCGCCCTGAATCAGGCGGGCCGGGGCGATATCCGTGTGGTGGGCGGCCGGTACGGCCTCTCCTCCAAGGACACCACCCCCGGTCAGTTCATCGCCGTGTACGACAACCTGAAGCTGGACAATCCCAAGAACAGCTTCACCATCGGCATCAACGACGACGTGACCCACACCTCCCTGGACTACAAGGACGTGGAGCTGCCCCATCCCGGCGAGGTCTCCTGCAAGATCTGGGGCCTGGGCGGCGACGGCACCGTGGGCGCCAACAAGAACGCCATCTCCACCATCGGCCTGGTGGCCGACAAGTACGCCCAGGCGTACTTCTCCTATGACTCCATGAAGTCCGGCGGCCTGACCCAGAGCCATCTGCGCTTCGGCGATCAGCCCATCCGGTCCACCTACCTGGTGTCCTCCGCCGACTTTGTGGCGGTCCACGCCCCCACCTACGTCAACAAGTACGACACCACCGAGGACCTGAAAGAGGGCGGCACGTACCTGCTCAACTGCCCCTGGAGCGTAGAGGAGCTGGAGACCCGTCTGCCCGGCAAGATGAAGCGGGATCTGGCCCGCAAGCACGCCCAGTTCTACATCATCGACGCATCCAAGCTGGCCGTGTCCGTGGGTCTTGGCGCCAACCGCACCAACAGCATCCTCCAGGCCGCCTTCTTCGCCCTGACCAAGGTCATTCCCCTGGACATGGCCGTGGAGGACATGAAGAAGAACAACTACAACTCCTACTTCAAGAAGGCCGGTCAGTCCATCGTGGACAAGAACAACGCCGCCGTGGACGCCGGCATCTCCGCCGCCGTGAAGGTGGACATCCCCGAGAGCTGGGCCAACGCCGCCGACACCCCCGTGGCCGAGCCCAAGAACGCCTCTGCCTTCGTCAAGGAGATCGTGCTGCCCATGGACCGTCAGCAGGGCGACAAGCTGCCCGTGTCCGTGTTCAAGAAGCACGGCGTGCTGGACGGCACCTGGGAGAACGGCACCTCCGCCTTCTCCAAGCGGGGCGTGGCCACCAAGGTTCCCAAGTGGAACCCCGACAGCTGCATCCAGTGCAACCGCTGTGCCATGTGCTGCCCCCACGCCGCCATCCGTCCCGTGCTGCTGACCGAGGAGGAAAAGGCCCAGGTGCCCGCCTCCTTCGTCACCGTGCCCGCCAAGGGCCTGGGCAAGGACGCCCCCGCCTACTCCTTCCGTATGCAGATCTCTCCCTATGACTGCCTGGGCTGCGGCGTGTGCCTGACCGCCTGCCCCGCCAACAAGAACGAGAAGACTGCCGACGCCCTGGTGATGACCTCCTTTGAGGAGATGAAGCCCGAGCAGGTCAACTTCGACGAGGTTGCCATGAATGACAAGTACCTGAAGAAGGACGTCATCAGCAACAAGACCGTCAAGAACATCCAGTTCGCCAAGCCCTACTTCCAGTTCTCCGCCGCCTGCGCCGGCTGCGCCGAAACCACTTACATCAAGCTCCTCAGCCAGCTGGTGGGCGACCGCATGTACGCCGGCAACGCCGCGGGCTGCTCCTCCGCCATCTCCGGCGGCGCCCCCATCCTGCCCTACTGCCGCGACAGCCAGGGCCACGGCCCCGCCTGGGAGCACTCCCTGTTCGAGGACAACGCCGAGTTCGCCTACGGCTTCTTCCACGCTCAGGACGCCATCCGCAAGGAGCTGATTATCCGGCTGGAGGCTCTGAAGGAGTCCGGCGTGGCCGTGGAGGCCGTTGACGCCTACCTCAATAACTGGAACGACGGCGAGAAGTCCCGGGCCGTGTCCGACGCTCTGATCGCCGCTCTGGAATCTGCCCAGCAGACCGAGGAGGTCAAGTACATCCTGGAAAACAAGGAGTTCCTGGCCAAGAAGTCCGTGTGGGCCATCGGCGGCGACGGCTGGGCCTACGACATCGGCTTCGGCGGCATCGACCACGTCATGGCCCAGAACCGGGACGTGAACCTGCTGGTGCTGGACACCGAGGTGTACTCCAACACCGGCGGACAGTCCTCCAAGGCCACGCCCACCTCCGCTACGGCCAAGTTCGCCGCCGGCGGCAAGCAGGTGGCCAAGAAGGACCTGGGCGGCATCCTGATGCAGTACGGCTACGTGTACGTGGCCCAGGTGGCCATGGGCTACGACCAGGCCCAGACTCTCAAGGCCCTGCGGGAGGCCGAGGCCTATCCCGGCCCCTCCATCGTCATCTGCTACTGCCCCTGCCTGGAACAGCATATCAAGGCCGGCATGGGCTGCTCTCAGGACGAGATGAAGAAGGCCGTGGAGTGCGGCTACTGGCACCTGTATCGGTATGATCCCCGCCGGATCGCCGAGGGCAAGAATCCCTTCCAGCTGGATTCTCCCGAGCCGGACACCAGCAAGCTGATGGACTTCCTCATGGGTGAGAACCGCTTCGCCTCCCTGAAGAACAACTTCCCCGCCAAGGCCGACGCTCTCTACGCAAAGGAGATCGCCGACGTGAAGGCCCGGTACGCCAAGTACCGCCGTATGGCGGAGGAAACGGTGTAACCCCCCCCTCTCACCGCATTCCCGAAACTTCCGCCCCCATCCCTCCCGGCAGCTCTGCCGCCGGGCAGCGGATGGGGGCCTTTTCCTGAGCGGCCTTTTGAATAGGTCCACCTTCCATCGGATATCACAGAATCCGGTGGTCCAACTGTTTAAAAGTTGAAAAAATGTCACAAAGTTATGCCGGCAGCAGACAAAAGTCGTTGACGGGAGGACGTTTTCTGTGTTACGATCTTCCATGTTAAAGCGATATGGTGAAAAAGAACCGCACCATTGCTAGATTTATTTGGAGGGAAGAAGTATGAGCATTCAGAACGCATATCTGAACGACCTGATGGATCGGGTCATTCAGCGTAATCCGGCCGAACCTGAGTTTCACCAGGCAGTCCGGGAGGTATTGACCTCTCTGGTCCCCGTGGTGGAGGCCCGTCCCGAGTATATCAAGGAGGGCGTCATGGACTGCCTGGTGGAGCCGGAGCGGATCATCAAGTTCCGCGTTCCCTGGGAGGATGACCAGGGCAACGTCCATGTCAACCGCGGCTTCCGCGTCCAGTTCAACAGCGCCATCGGCCCCTACAAGGGCGGATTGCGGTTCCACCCCTCCGTCTACGAGGGCATCATCAAGTTCCTGGGCTTTGAGCAGATCTTCAAGAACAGCCTGACCGGCCTGCCCATCGGCGGCGGCAAGGGCGGCAGTGACTTCGACCCCAAGGGCAAGTCCGATGCCGAAGTCATGCGCTTCTGCCAGAGCTTCATGACGGAGCTGTTCAAGTACATCGGACCCGACACCGACGTGCCCGCCGGCGACATCGGCGTGGGCGGCCGGGAGATCGGCTACCTGTTCGGCCAGTACAAGCGGCTGCGCAACGAGTTCACCGGCGTCCTCACCGGCAAGGGCCTCAGCTACGGCGGCAGCCTTGCCCGCACCGAGGCCACCGGCTACGGCCTGTGCTACTTCACCGACAACATGCTCAAGGACGCCGGCCGCAGCTTCGACGGCGCCACTGTGGTGATTTCCGGCTCCGGCAACGTGGCCATCTACGCCTGCGAGAAGGCCTCCTCCTTCGGCGCCAAGGTGGTGGCCATGTCCGACTCCAACGGCTACATCTACGATAAGAACGGCATCGACCTGCCTCTTATTAAGCAGCTGAAGGAAGTGGAGCGCAAGCGCATCAAGGAGTACGTGGTCACCCATCCCGAGGCCGAGTACCACGAGGGCTGCTCCGGCGTGTGGCAGATCCCCTGCGACATTGCCCTGCCCTGCGCCACTCAGAACGAGCTGAACCTGGACTCTGCCAAGGCCCTCATTAAAAACGGCTGCTTCGCCGTGGCTGAGGGTGCCAACATGCCCTGCACGCCCGACGCCGTGGACGCCCTCCAGGCCGCCGGCATCCTCTTTGCCCCCGCCAAGGCCGCCAACGCCGGCGGCGTGGCCACCTCCGCTCTGGAGATGAGCCAGAACTCCATGCGCTTCTACTGGACCTTTGAGGAGGTGGATGAGCACCTTAAGGAGATCATGACCAACCTCTACCACAACGCCTCCAACGCCGCCGCCCAGTACGGCAAGCCCGGCGACCTGGTGGCCGGCGCCAACATTGCCGGCTTCCTGAAGGTGGCCGACTCCATGCTGGCCTACGGCCTGGTGTAAGGAGGGGCCTGTATGAGCGACTATGTTTCCCGCGTATCCGATGCCCTGCGGCAGCGGTACGCAAACCAGCCGGAGTACCTTCAGTCCGTTCTGACGTGGCTGGAAATGATTACCCCGGCCCTGCAGGACAACGACGTTTATGAGCGTCTGGACCTGCTGACCCGCATGGTGGAGCCGGACCGGATGCTGTCCTTCACCGTACCCTGGGTGGATGACAAGGGCATGGCCCACACCTGCCATGGCTACCGGGTCCAGTTCAACAGCGCCATCGGCCCCTACAAGGGCGGATTGCGGTTCCACCCCTCCGTGAACCCCTCTGTGGTGAAGTTCCTGGGCTTTGAGCAGACCTACAAGAACGCCCTGACCGGCCTGCCCATCGGCGGCGCCGCCG
>CATZYY010000048.1 GCA_958426425.1 uncultured Oscillospiraceae bacterium | reverse complement strand
CGTACAGGACGGCCATCAGGTCGGCCAGGTCCATGGAGCCGCCCACGTGGCCGAATCCACGGGAGTGGATGACCTTCAGCGTTTCCAGCCGGATCTGCGCCGCCAGAACCTTGCATTTTTTCTCGTTCATCAGGTGTTTCTTCCTTTCCTTTTCATTTTTGGCGCCGTACCGCCAGGGACACGGAGCCGGTCTCACATGGGAAAAGTCCGCCCCTTGCGAAGAGGGCGGCGCATGGGAAAAGAGATGGTCCGGCTGGATACGTGTACGTTCACACAAAACCGTATCCACCCACTCACAAGCCTAAAAACACAGTTTACCTGTGAAGGGTGCAGGGGGAGCGGGATGCCGGAAAGGTGGGGCATTGAAAACCGCAATACACCTGTCCCAATTCGTATTCTACCGCAATTTTATAGGCTGCGTCAATGACAATCTCAAAATTAACAAGGGATTTTTCCCGGTGTTTTCAGGCAGCTGCGGAAGAGAATCAAACCTTCTGACGCCTAAAACGGAAACGTTTGCGTATTTTGGTAGTGTTTTTGGCGTGAATTTATCATTTTAGACGCATCGAAGAATATTTGCCGGGAGAAAATAAAACTGTTACATTTTGCACAATTACAGCAAAATAATCACAAAAACATATTGACAATGTTTGAAATATCGGATATTCTTTAAATAGGAGGCTCCCGGGGCTGCCCCCGGGAGCCGGTCTGTTTCCCTTGACCGGAAACGTTTGCGAATATTGAGCTTCTCAGCGGGATAAAAGACACAGAAAAGAGGTCGATGCGCCATGAAGAACGTAACGCTGAAAGATGTAGCAAAGGCGGCCGGCGTCTCTTATGCCACGGTGTCCCGGGCCCTGTCCGGCAGCCCCCAGATCAGCGGTGCCACCCGGGAGCGAATTATCAAGCTGTGCGACGAAATGGGGTACACCACCAATTATGTGGCAAGGTCCATGGTCATGAAGAAAACGGATCTGATCGGCCTGGTGGTGCCTGCCATCGACAATGAATTCATGTCCCAGCTGGCCTATTACGCCGAGATGAGCGCCCGGTCTCACGGGTATAACATCATGCTGTGCAATTCCGGACCGGACCTGCGGCAGGAGAAGACAGTGGTGAAACTGCTGCTGGGCCGTCAGGTGGACGGTATTTTGATCGTCCCCCAGAGCCCCAAGACCTACGAGAACATCCAGGCTTACACCAGTCAGGTGCCTACGGTGTTTTTGGGTGAAAATCTCCGGGATCAGCCCCAGAGCTACGTGGCCGCGGACAACAGCTGGGGCACCTACATCGGCACCCGGTACCTCTGGGATCTGGGCCATCGGGATATTTTGTACTTTGGCCGCCGCCACACCACCACTCATCAGTTGCGGGCGGAGGGGTATATGCGGGCCTGCCAGGAGCTGGGGCTGAAGCAGCGCTTTTACAACAGTGAGTATTCCCGCTCCTCCATTGAAAACGGCTATCAGATGGCAAAGGACCTGTTCTCCCGCCCCATCGACTACTCCGCCATTTTCGCCTCCACAGACTCCAACGCCCTGGGTATTTTGAAGGCGGCGGATGAGCTGGGAATTCGGATTCCGGACCGGCTGAGCCTCATTGGCTTTGATGATATTCCCTCCACGGGTCTGCCCCGGATCGAGTTGACCACCATTGAGCAGCCCAAGCGGGCCATGGCGGTCCAGGCGGTGGAGATGCTGCGGGACCGGATTGAAAACGGTACCCAGGGCTATGCCCACCAGATTCTTATGCCGGCCCTGGTGAAGCGGGAGACCTGCGCCAGCCTGCGCTGACGGAGTGCGGCAAACTAACGTATGGAAATTCAGATAGAAGGAAGCGGTATTGAAATGAACGGATATCTGTACGATCCCCATACCCACACGGCGGAGACCAGCCGCTGCGGACACCTGCCCGCAGCCGATGTAGTGGACCGCTATGTGCGCAACGGCTTTACCGGCCTGGTGGTCACGGATCACCTGCACCCGGAGTACCTGTCCCGTATCGATACGGACCACAACTGGGACCATGTGATGGACCACTACCTCTCCGGCTACCACGCCTCCAAGGCCCACGGCGATGAAGTGGGGCTGGATGTGATTTTAGGGGCGGAACTGCGGTTCCCGGAAAATGACAACGACTACCTGGTTTACGGCATCGACGAGCAGTGGCTGCGGTCCAACCCCTACATGTGCTGCATGAGCGCCCAGGAATTCTACGACAAGTTCCACGATCAGGTCCTCATTATCCACGCCCACCCCTTCCGCAAGGGCAGCGCCCCGGTCCAGGAGACTGCGGTCCACGGGGCGGAGATTATCAACGGCAACCCCCGCCATGAGAATAACAACGACCATGCCCTGGAGCTGTGCCTTCGTCATCCGGAATACTATCGCCTGGCCGGGTCCGACACTCACCGTCCCGGCGACGAGGCTCGGGCCGCTGTGATTCTGCCGGAGCGGGTCAAGGATTCCTATCAGTATAAAGCCATGATTGAAAGCGGCCGCTTCCATCTGTGGAGCCCGGAGTTCCAGTCCTTTGTGGAGGCGGATGAGCAGATCAGAAAGGAGAGCGGGAAATGAGCCAGTTTGATTCCCTGATTATCGGAGAGGTGGCCCGGGATACCAACGTGGACTACGACGGGACGGTGGTTCAGGCCATTGGCGGCGCCGTGTATTATTCCGGCTATGCCGCCGCCAACATCGGTCACAAGATCGCCGTGCTGCCCAAGGCGGAGGCGGGGGTGGATTTGAAGGAGGCCTTTGCAAAGGCCCCCAACGCCACGGTCTATCCCCTGGTCAGCAAGACCTCTTTCGTCACCAAGAACGTCTACCACACCGCGGACCGGGAGCGCCGCACCTCCACGGTCAGCAGCGTCATCGACCCCTACCGCACCGATGAGGTACCCGCCATCGACGCCGCCATCTGGCATTTGGCGGGCCTGGTGGGCGGAGACATCCCCAACGAGATGATCCCCTTCGCCGCCCAGCACGCCATGGTGGCCATCGACGTCCAGTGCATGCTGCGCTGGGTGGAAAACGGCGGCATGGTCTACCACGACTGGGCGGAGAAGAAGGAGATGCTGCCCTACGTCCGTTTCCTGAAGACCGACGCCGCCGAGGCAGAGATCCTGACGGGGCTCACCGACCGGGCCGAGGCCGCAAAGGTCCTCTACGGCTGGGGCGCCAAGGAGGTGCTCATCACCCACAACTCCGAGGTGCTGGTCTACGACGGCAAGGAGATCTACACCTGTCCCATCAAGGCCCGGAACCTCTCCGGCCGCACCGGGCGGGGCGACACCACCTTTGCCGGGTACATCAACGAGCGGCTCACCGCAGACATCCCCACCGCCCTGCGGACCGCCACGGCCCTGGTCTCCCTGAAGATGGAGACGCCGGGTCCCTTCCAGGGTACCCGGGCGGATGTGGAGGCCTATATCAAGGAGTTTTTCTGATCGGGAGAAACCGACAAAAGAGCGCCGCCCCATGGGCGGCGCTCTTTTCACGCAATTTATGGAAAACCGAGATATGGCCTGTCAGGCGGAGATCGCCTCCGGCGCGGCTGCCAGTTCCTTCAAAACCTTTCTCTGCAGCGGAATGGCGCAGGCAAGGGTAGACAGGTCGGAGACAGCCTGGGTCATCTGAATGCCCAGGACCCCCAGAGTCAGGGAGAGAATAGCCACCAGAGGGATGAAGAAGATGCCCTGCCGGGCCATGGCGATGAAGGTGGCAGGGCCGGTGCGGCCGATGGTCTGGAGCATCATATTGCTCATGACCACCCAGCCCTGGAAGCAGAAGGTGACACACTGGAACCGCAGCGCGGCGGCGCCGCAGGCGACGACCTCCGGATCGTCCCGGAACACCGCCACAATTTGGGGGGCAAAGGCAAAGCCCAGGATGCCCATGCACAAAAGGAAAACGGTGGAACTGCGGAAGCAGAAGCGGAATCCCTCCAGCACGCGGTGATAGAGTTTGGCGCCGTAGTTGAAGCCGCACACCGGCTGGAACCCCTGTCCAAAGCCGATCATGGCGGAGGCGCCGAAGTTCATGATCCGCTGGACCACGCCCATGGCGGCAATGACGGCGTCCCCGTGGGACCGGGCGGCCCAGTTGAGGCAGATGGTGGCCACACTGGCAAGGCCCTGCCGGGCCAGGGAGGGGAGGCCTCCTTTGATAATCATGATGTAATAGCTGCCCTTGAGCTGGACCCGGGAGATGTGGATGTGCAGGTTACCGCCCCGGGTGCATCCGATCAGCAGCAGGCAGAAACTGACAAACTGACTGAAGATGGTGGCCCAGGCGGCCCCGGCAATGCCCATGTCAAACACGAAGATCAGCAGGGGGTCCAATCCGATGTTGATGACCGCGCCGCTGACGATGCCCACCATACCGTATACGGCGCTGCCCTGAAACCGCAGCTGATTGTTCAGCACCAACGAGGCGGTCATCCAGGGGGCGCCCAGGAGGATTACCCGCATGTATTCCCGGGCGTAGGGCAGGATGGTGGGGGTGGAGCCCAGGAAGTTGGCAAGGGGCGTCAGAAAGATCTGCCCAAGGACGCAGATGACCAGGCCTGTGGCCAGGGCAGAGAAGAATCCGGTGGCGGCCATGTTGGAGGCCTCCTCCGTATGATGCTTGCCCAGTTCCCGGGAGATAAAGTTGCCGCTGCCGTGGCCGAAGAAGAAGCCCACCGCCTGGATGATGGCCATGAGGGAAAACACAACGCCTACGGCGCCGGTGGCGGGATTGCTTTTCAGCATGCCCACAAAGAAGGTGTCCGCCATGTTGTAAAAGGAGGTGACCAGCATACTGATGATGCAGGGCAGCGCCAGCCGGCAGATCAGCTTGCTGACCGGGTCCTCGGTCAAGTGGTGAAATTTTTGCTCCTGCAGGTCCTCCATGGGCAATCGCCGCCTTTCCTGTGTTTACGTAATTCTTAACAAAATTATAACATGGATTTTAAGAAAGGAAAGGCCTCTTGCAAAAAAGAATCAGGGAACCTCAAATCTTTTGGACATCGTTTCGTAGGGGCGGAACAGCGGTGGAGCGCATAGAATGGACTGCACGCCCGGTGAGAGGCCGCGGCCATCTTTGGGCGGCCCGCTGAGCCCCGCCGGAGCGCAGTTTCAAGGAAACGAGGGATTTGCTTTGCGAATCAATGAGGTATACGAACATGAGGCCATCCGGTCCTGTCAGGGGGAGGAGACCTCCTGCCCTGTCAGCGGCTGCAATAAGGTCAGTACTCAGTGCGTAGATGTCTCCGCCCCGGTGGTGCTGTCTCCCACCGCTACCCTGGGCACGCCCACGGTTACCTGCCAGGGAAGCCCCAACGTCACCTGCGTTACCAGTTCCGACAGAACTTACTGCACCGTGACGCTGACCCAGCAGGTCTGTGTGTCCATCCCGGTGTGCTACGGTGTGAGCATCTCCACCGGAGACACCACCATCGCCTGCTCCGACGGCGGCGCAGGCTGCTGCTGCCGCTGCTGAGAAGCGGTCAATGCCCCCCGCCGGGTCTCCGGCGGGGGGCGTCGGCATATCTGGGTCACTTTTGGCGAAAATAGACCTTGCAAGTTTCAGGAAAAGCCGGTATACTGAATTGATATTTATATAAAACAATACGGAAAGGATGATCCATATGACCGCTTATCCCCAGATGACCGTCCAGGAGCGGAAGGAGGAGTACGCCCGCCTGACCAAGGAGTACCAGGATCTGAAAGCCCGGGGCCTGAAGCTGAACATGGCCCGGGGCAAGCCCGGCAAGGCCCAGCTGGACCTGGTCAGCGACATTTTCCAGTTGATGCAAAAGCCTGAGGACTACGTGTCCGACGGTGTGGACGTGCGCAACTACGGCGAGCTTTCCGGCCTGCCCGCTGCCAAGCGGCTGTTCGCCGAGATTTTGGCTTGCCGTCCGGAGCAGGTCTTTGTGGGCGGCAACGCCAGCCTCCAGCTGATGTACGACACCGTCTCCAAGGCCTATACCCACGGTTTGCTCCACAGCGAGCGCCCCTGGTGCAAGGAGCCGGTGGTGAAGTGGCTGTGCCCCTCTCCCGGCTATGACCGCCACTTCAAGGTGACCGAGTCCTTCGGCTTCGAGCTCATCACCGTCCCCATGACTGACGAGGGCCCCGACATGGATGTGGTGGAGAAATACATCGCGGACCCCGCGGTGAAGGGTATGTGGAACGTGCCCAAGTACTCCAACCCCGACGGCATCATCTACTCCGCCGAGACCATCCGCCGCATCGCCTCCATGAAGCCCGCCGCGCCGGACTTTCTGCTGATGTGGGACAACGCCTACTGCATCCACGAGTTCGAGGGGGACTACGTGCCCTTCCCGGACATCCTCTCCGAGTGCGCCAAGTACGGCAACGCCGACATGGTCTTTGAGTTCGCCTCCACCTCCAAGGTCACCCTGCCCGGCGCCGGCATCTCTTGCTTTGCCTGCTCCGAGGCCAACATGGCCTATATGGAGAAGCTCCTCACCGTCCAGGTCATCAGCTTCGACAAGGTGAACCAGCAGCGCCATGTGCTCTACCTCAAGGACAAGGCCCACACCCTGGAGCTGATGAAGAAGCACGCTGCCATTATGGGTCCCAAGTTCCGCTGCGTGGTGGACGCCCTGGACCGGGAGATCGCGCCTCTGAACATTGCCTCCTGGCGGCGGCCCAAGGGCGGCTACTTCGTCTCCCTGAACGCCATGCCCGGCACTGCCAAGCGGACCCTGGCCCTGTGCAAGGAGGCGGGCGTCACCATGACCGGAGCCGGCGCCACCTTCCCCTACGGCAAGGACCCTCAGGACAGCAACATCCGCATCGCCCCCTCTCTGCCTCCTGTGGAGGAGCTGGAGCAGGCCATCGCGGTGCTGTGCGTGTGCCTGAAAATGGCCGCTCTGGAAAAGCTGGGCGTATGAGATACTACGGCAGCGTCTACCGTCCCCCCTCTGAGGCGTACAGCCTCATCGTCCAGGTGACCTACGGCTGCAGCCACAATACCTGCGCCTTCTGCAGCATGTACAAGGAAAAGCGCTTCGCCCTGCGGCCTCTGGAGGAGGTACTGGAGGACTTCCAAATGGCCCGCCGCACCTACCGCCATGTGGAGCGGGTGTTCCTGGCGGACGGGGACGCCCTGGTGCGCAAGGCCTCGGAGCTGTATACGATCCTGGATACCATTCGGGAATTGTTCCCGGAGTGCCAGCGCGTCACCAGCTATGCCTCTCCCGCCTCCCTCCGCATCCGTACGCCGGAGGAGCTGAAGACCCTCCGGGAAAAGGGCCTGACCATGGTTTACATGGGCCTGGAGTCCGGCTGCGACGACGTGCTGAAGCTGATGCGCAAGGGCCACCTGTCTGCGGAGATCGTGGAGATGGGCCGCAAGGCCCGTGAGAGCGGCATGGCCCTGTCCGTCACGGCCATCACGGGCCTGGGCGGTCCGGAGCTGCTGGAGCGCCATGCCGTGGAGACGGCGGAGGCCTTCAACGCCATGAACCCGGAGTATATCGGTATGCTGACGCTGATGGTGGAGCCGGGTACGCCGCTGTACGACTGGGTGAGGGAGGGCAGCTTCCGCCTGCTGACCCAGCCCCAGGTGCTCCAGGAGACCCGCCTTCTGGTGGAGAAGCTGGACAGCCCCGGCAGCGTGTTCCGCATGAACCACGCCAGCAATTACCTGGTGCTCAAGGGCACATTGAATCAGGATAAGGCCGCCATGCTTGCGGAGATCGACCGGGCCGAGCACGACCTGAGCCGTCTCCGGCCTGAGCAGTGGCGAGGCCTGTGACCTCTGAAAAGAAGCCTGTAAAAAGACAGACCGCGGAGTTGCCGCGGTCTGTCTTTTTGTTGTGGAGGCACGTCATCATCGTTGATGACGTGCCAGCTTTTTATTTCTGCCGAGCAACCGGAAATGGTGGCTTCATAGGCGGCTGGATTTACCTTTGTTGCGTGATGAATTACACACGAGATTTTATGCTATGTGCTTGAAATTTCCCATCGTCTCGCTGACACTGGAGACATAGGCAAAGGTGTCTGGAAACTGGGACAGAATCTCCCGGAACTGCACCACCTGATGGCGATTTACCACGCAAATCAGGAGACAGCGGGGTGTCTCCGAGTACATGCCCTCCGCCTGCAGAACCGTGACTCCGTGGTGCAGCTGCTGCAGCAGCTGGTGGGAGAGCGCCTCTGGCTGCCGGGTAATGACCTCGAACTTCATAGCGGATTTACCGCCTTTGAGGATGGTATCGCTGATGCTGGAGCTGAGGTAGCAGTAGATCAGGCACAGGATCACAGGCTCAAACTGATAGCCGTAGACAAAGAAGGACAGCACCGCCACGGTGGCGTTGAGGGTGAAGATCACCCACACCAAACTGGCCTCCGGCCGCTTCTTCCGGACCCAGGCCGCCACAATGTCCGTGCCGCCGGTGGAGCCGTTCTGGCGGATCACCCACCCATACACCGCGCCGCTGACCACGCCGGCGGCCACCGGTCCCAAAATGGCGGAGGAGGTGGTGTGGTAGGCGATGGCGCCGAGATCCATGTGCCCCAGAACCAGATTGGCGATGGAAAAGGATAGAGTAAAAGTCAGGGTTTTGCGGGCAAAATCGGGATCAACCTTTTTCCAGGCCATGAGAATCAGGGGAAGGTTAATCAGCAGGGAGAGATAGCCGATACTGACATGGAGCAGATATTGCAGGATGGTGGCGATCCCGTTGATGCCGGCAGGAGCAAAGGCGTTGGGGAAGACAAACACCTGATAGCTGATGGCCATGACAAGGGCCAGCGCCGCGATGATTCCGTGGCTGTGCAGTGTGTTCCAAAGGGATGGTTTCATGTTGGTAGTGCCTCCGTCTGTGGTTCAGTCGGGAGAAGTATATGTGATCCCAGCAAAAAACGCAAGAGAAATTGCAAAAAAATTTCTGCATTGCAAGAAAACTTTCTTGCAATGCAGAATCATGGGGAGAACATGGATGATAGCGGAGACAATCAGTGGTGGAATGCAGTTTGGCGGGTGAGTTCTGCCATGAGAAAAGAACATCATTCAGGTTGTGCAAGCAGGAAGATGGTGGCGATAATGGCGGCGAAGCCCATGAGATCCACCGCTGAAAAAGCGGTGCCCAGCCAAACGGCGGAAAAGACGGTGGCGGCCACCGGTTCTGTGGATGCCAGCATAGAGGACTTCACCGGTCCTACGTCCTGAATACCCTGCATGAACAATGTGAAGGAGAGGACCGTGCCGAAGACCACGATGGACACCACTGCCAGCCAGCCCCGGAATGGCAAGTCCACATGAAAGGTCCAGCTGCGGGCGCCCAGGTTCACTACCGCGCCGCCGATCAGCATGGCCCAGCCATTGACAACCTCGCGGTTCCAGCGGCTCAGCAAGCGCCGGGGAAGCAGGGTGTAGACGGTGGCTGCCACGGCCGTGGCCAGTCCCCAGAACAGTCCCTGGGGGGAGAGGACCATGTGGGCCGGATCTCCGCCGGTAGCCAGCAGGAAGGTGCCAAACAGAGCCAGCAGCAGGGCAATGGTCTCAACCCGGTTGGGCCGGCGCCGCAGCCGCAGACAGGTCAGCAGCATGATAATCACCAGGCTCAGTGTCTGGAGGACCGTGGTGGTGCCGGCGTTGGAGTAGGAGATGGAGGTCATGTAGGCATACTGGCACATCATCAGGCCGAAGAGACCGTAAGCCACCAGCATGGCGGCATCGCCGGGGCAGCGCCAGATGTTCCGCAGCTCCCGACGGTGGCGGACGGCGGCCAGAGCCAGCATGATAATGCCGCCGGCAAGCAGCCGCAGGCAGGTCAGCCACAACGTGCTGACATCGAACCGGGAGAACAGATACTGCCCGCAGGTGCCGGAGAAGCCCCAGCACACGCCGCCCAGCATGGTGCAAAGACTCCCCCGCAGAAGATGGGATGAAGTTGTTTCATTCATGATGGTTTTCCGGGAAAAGCCCCCGCCCCAAAGGGCGGAGGCTTTTGGGTTCCTTTCAGAAGCGTTTGTCCTTGGCGGTGTCGCAGTAAGCGCAGCGGTAGGTGTGCTTTTCCGGGTCGCTGAGCAGGAAGATGGCATCCAGCTGAGGCTCCGCCACGGTGATGCACCGGGGATTCTTGCAGTGGATGATGTTGACCAGCTTCTTGGGCAACTCCACGTGCTTTTTCTCCACCCGCACGCCGTTGCGGATGATGTTGACGGTGATGTTGGCGTCGATGTAGCCCAGCACGTCCAGATCCACCTCCATGGGGGAGTCGATCTTGATGATGTCCTTGCGTCCCATGCGGCCGCTGCGGACGTTTTTGATGATGGCCACGGAGCAGTCCAGCTCGTCCAGATGCAGGTACTTGTAGATGTCCATGCTCTTGCCGGCCTGGATGTGGTCCAGAACCACACCGTCTTGGATACTGTCAATATTCATCGATGCAACCTCCTCAAACCTGGATGCCCAACAGCTTCAAAATCAGGGCCATGCGGATATACTTGCCGTTTTTCACCTGTTTCCAGTAGGCGGCTCTGGGGTCCTTATCCACCGCCACGGAGATCTCGTTGACACGGGGCAGGGGATGCAGGATGGACAGGTCCGGCTTGGCGTTCACCAGCTTCTCCGGGGTCAGTACATAGCTGTCCTTCAGGCGCAGGTAGTCCTCCTCGTTGAAGAACCGCTCTTTCTGGACCCGGGTCATGTACAGAATGTCCAGCTGGGGAATGACGGACTCCAGATCCGTGGTCTGGGTGTAGGGGATGCCCTTTTTCTTGAAGGCCTCCTCCTTCACGTACCGGGGCAGCTTCAGCTCCAGGGGGGAGATCAGCACATAGTTGATGTCGGTATACCGGCTCAGGGCGTTGACCAGGGAGTGGACGGTGCGGCCGAACTTCAAGTCGCCGCAGAAGCCGATGGTAAAGCCGTTGAGCTTACCCTTCTCCCGGTGGATGGTCAGCAGGTCCGTCAGGGTCTGGGTGGGGTGGTTGTGGCCGCCGTCTCCGGCGTTGATGATGGGTACCTCGGAGTACTGAGAGGCGGCGAAGGGAGCGCCCTCCTTGGGGTGGCGCATGGCGATGATATCGGCGTAGCAGCTGACGGTGTGGATGGTGTCGCCCACGGTCTCACCCTTGGCGGTGGAGCTGGACATGGCCTCGGAGAAGCCCAGGGTGCTGCCGCCCAGGGCCAGCATGGCGGATTCAAAGCTCAGGCGGGTGCGGGTAGAGGGCTCGAAGAAGAGGGTGGCCAGCTGCTTGTGGGCACAGGCGTTCTGGTATTTGGCGGGGTTGGCGATGATGTCCTCGGCGGTGGCGATCAGCTCATCGATCTCCTCCACGCTCAGGTCAACGACATCCAGGATATTACGAGGCATGGTATCTCCTTTCTCAACCGATCCAACTTTCGTCGGAGGGATTTGCACGGAATTTCTTCAGGCGGTCAATGTCCTCGGGGCGGATCTTGCCCTCGTCGGCGGCCACGGTGCACACGGCGTCGAAGTTGGACAGGGAGTAGTTGGTCACGTTGGCGGCGGCAAGGCGGTCCAGCCCCTTCTGGAGGCCGTAGGTGAAGATGGACACGATGCCCAGCACCTCGGCGCCGGCCTCCCGCAGGGCCTCTACCACCTCGATGCAGCTTCCGCCGGTGGAGATCAAATCCTCCACCACAACCACCTTCTGACCCGGTTCCAGCTTGCCTTCAATGCGGTTGCCCCGGCCGTGGTCCTTGTTGCCGGAGCGCACATAGCCCATGGGCAGTCCCATGAGGTGGCCCACAATGGCGGCGTGGGCGATGCCGGCGGTGGAGGTGCCCATCAGGACCTCCACATTGGGATAGTGCTTGCAGATCAGGTCCACCAGGCCCTCCTCCACGTGGGTGCGGACGGCGGGGGCTGTCAGGGTCAGGCGGTTGTCGCAGTAGATGGGGCTCTTGATGCCGCTGGCCCAGGTGAAGGGCTGGTCGGGCCGCAGAAAGACCGCTCCGATGGAGAGCAGGTCATGGGCGATGGTTTGTTCCAGGTTCATATATACATCCTCCTTGGTAAAATACGAAGATAGGCTCTCAACCCAAAAAGTCCTTCACGGCTCTGCGGTAGGCGGCCACAGGGTCCTCTGCCTGGGTGATGGGGCGACCCACCACGATATAGTCGCAGCCGGACTTGCCCGCCTTCTCCGGGGTCATGATGCGCTTTTGATCGCCTACGGCGCTGTCGGCGAAGCGGATGCCGGGGGTGACGGTCAGGAAGCCTGCCCCACACCGCTCCTTTACCAGGGCGGCCTCCAGAGGAGAGCACACCACGCCGTCCAGACCGGAGTCGGCGGCGTTTTTGGCATAGGACATGACGGTTTCCGCCATGGGCACGTCGATCAGCAGCTCGTTTTTCAATGCGGCGGCGTCGGTGGAGGTCAGCTGGGTCACAGCGATCAGCACCGGGCGGGTGCCGTCGGGCCGGGTCAGACCCTCCAGAGCAGCCTTCATCATCTCGGAGGCGCCGGCGGCGTGGAGGTTCACCATGTCCACGTCCAGCCGGGAGAGAACGTTCATGGCTCGCTTAACCGTGTTGGGGATGTCGTGGAGCTTCAGGTCCAGGAAGATCTTGTGGCCCCGGGCCTTGATGTCCCGGACCACCTGGGGTCCCTCGGCATAGAACAGCTCCATGCCGATCTTCACGAAGGGCTTTTCCCCGGCGGGGAAGCGGTCCAGGAAGGAGAGGGTCTCCTCCTTGGTGGGGAAGTCCAGAGCGATGATCACGTCTTTAGCCATGGTGGGCGCCTCCTGTCAATTCAGAAATTTCGGTTACGCCCAGCTGTTCACAGACAGCGGGCAATTTTTCGATGATGGTCTTGCAGGCGTAGGGGTCCCGGAGATTGGCGGCGCCGATCTCCACAGCGGAGGCGCCCGAGAGCATCATCTCGCATACATCCTCGGCAGAGGAAACACCGCCGCAGCCGATGATGGGCACCTTCACCGCCTCGTACACGTCCCACACCATCCGCACCGCCACCGGGAACACGGCGGGACCGGAGAGGCCGCCGGTGCGGTTGGCAAGCAATGGGCGCCTGGTTTTCAGGTCAATGCGCATCCCCAGCAGCGTGTTGATGAGGCAGATGCCGTCGGCCCCCTCGGCCTCGCAGGCCTTTGCGATGGCGGCGATGTCCGTGACGTTGGGGGAGAGCTTCATGAACACCGGCTTGTCCGTCACGGCCCGGACGGCCCTGGTCACCGCGGCGGCGCCCTGGGGATCGGAGCCAAAGTTCTGCCCGCCGGCGTGGACGTTGGGGCAAGAGATGTTGACCTCCAGGATCTTCACCTGGTCCACATCGTTCAGCTTCCGGCAGTTGTCGGCGTACTCCTCCAGGGAGAAGCCGCCCACGTTGGCAATAACGGGGCCCTGGAAGAGCTTTACGATGTTGGGCACCTCATTGGCAATGACCGCGTCGATGCCGGGGTTTTGGAGGCCCACGGCGTTGAGCATGCCGCCCTCGGTCTCGGCGATCCGGGGCTGGGGATTGCCCAGCCGGGCAGAGCCGGTGGTGCCCTTCCAGGAGAAGCTGCCCAGGATGTTCAGGTCATAGAGTTCCGCGTACTCCCGGCCGTAGCCAAAGGTGCCGGAGGCGGGAATCACGGGGTTTTTCAGTTCCACGCCCGCCAGGGAAACGGTCAAATCTACCATACGATCTCCTCCTGATACAGGATGGGGCCGTCCTTGCACACCCGCTTGTAGCCGTCCTTCGTCGGGACGGTGCAGCCCATGCAGGCGCCGAAGCCGCAGCCCATCCGGGCCTCGAAGCTGTACTGCCCGCCGGTGAGCCCCGGCAGGCCGTGGACGGCCTTCAGCATGGGCAGGGGGCCGCAGGCGAACACGTAAGAGAGGTCCGGCAGCTTGCCAAGGCAGTCGGTGACAAAGCCCCGGGTGCCCATGGAGCCGTCCTCCGTGGCGATCATCAGGCGGCAGCCCAGGGCGGCGAACTCCTCCAGATAGTAGGCGTCCTTGCCGGAGCGGAAACCCAGCACCACCGTGGGGGTCCGGCCCTGTTCGATCAGGCACCGGGCAAGACCGTACATGGGAGCGGCGCCGATGCCGCCGCCCACCAGCACCGGCTCCTCACCGCCCAAGGCGGTGTCAAAGCCGTTGCCAAGGCCGCTGAGCACGTCCAGCTCCGTACCGGGCACGCAGCGGACCAGATCGTGGGTGCCGCTGCCCACCACCTTCACCAGCAGCATCAATGCCTCTTTGTCCCAGTTGCAGATGGAGATGGGCCGGCGCAGGAATTTGCCCGGCAGGGAGATGTTGACGAACTGACCCGGAGCGGTAACGGCGGAGGTGTCGCCGGAGAGGACCAGCTCGTAGGTGTCCTCCGTCAGCTG
>CATZYY010000047.1 GCA_958426425.1 uncultured Oscillospiraceae bacterium | reverse complement strand
TAGGTGCCGTTTTCCGTCTGGAAACTGTCGTTGCCGCAGACCACGGTGATGTCGGCGCCGGTCTTGATGTGCTGCTCCAGAATCTCCGACAGAGGCAGGTTCACCACCAGATCGCCGTCCATCAGCGCCACATAGTCCTGGCGGATCTCCTGCAGGTAGGAGCGGACACCGGCCAGTGCCTCCATCTTACCGCGGAAGGAGACTTCATCATATTTCTGCTTGTGGGCGAAGGGCGGCAGAAGCTTCAAGCCGCCCCGCTTACGGCTCAGGTCCCAGTCTTTGCCGGTGCCCAGATGGTCCAGCAGACTCTGATAATGGCCGTGGAGCACGATACCTACGTCGGTGACACCGGCGTTGACCAGATTGGACAATGCGAAGTCCACCGCCCGGTAACGGCCGCCGAAGGGCACGGAGGACGCGGAGCGGATCTCCTCCAGCTCCCGCAGGTCGTTGCGCTTTTCATAAGAAAAGATAATACCGTGCATGCCTTTCATCTGGACACCTCCTCACCGTTTCGGCCCAGCATGACGCCGGGCGGCACCTGCCTTCCATCTTCTACCTGGCAGCCGGGAGCCAAAACTGTCAGGCCCCAAGACTCCGGCAGAACATCCTCCGGCGCACCGCCTACCTGGCAACCCGCACCGATGTGGCACTTCTCACCCAGGATGGCGTACTTTACCACAGCGCCGGGTTCCACCACCACGCCGGGAAGCAGCACGGAATAGCTGACCTTGGCTCCCTCACCCACAACGACATTGGGAGAGAGCACGGAGTTCTCCACTACGCCCTCGATGTCGCTGCCGCGGTTGAAGGCGCTGTGGCTAACGTGAGAGGTGCGGCCCAGGAAGGCCGGCGGCGCATTGACAGAGCGGGCGTAGATGGGCCAGGACTCGTCCAGCAGGTCCAACCCGGACTCTGGAGAGAGCATATCCATGTTGGCGTCCCAGAGGCTCTCCAGGGTGCCCACGTCCTTCCAGTAGCCGGCAAACCGATAAGCAGCCATAACCTGGCCGTCCCGCAGCATGGCGGGGATTACGTTCTTGCCGAAGTCGTTCTCAGAGTTGGGATCGGCCTCATCTTCGGTCAGATACTTTCTCAGCTCCTTCCAGGAGAAGACATAGATGCCCATGGAGGCCAGATTGCTCTTGGGCTCCTTGGGTTTTTCCGCGAACTCGGTAATCAGGTCATTCTCGTCCACGCTCATGATGCCGAAGCGGGGCGCCTCGGACCAGGGCACCTCCATGACGGAGATGGTGCAGGCGGCGCCGGCGGCCTTATGACGCTCCACCATTTTGGCGTAGTTCATTTTATAGATATGGTCGCCGGAGAGGATCACCACGTAGTCGGGATCGTACAGGTCGATGAATCCAATGTTCTGATAGATGGCGTTGGCGGTTCCCTTGTACCAGGTGCCGCCCTTGCTGCCCTGGTAGGGAGGCAGAATATGGACGCCGCCGGTGGAGCCGTCCAGGTCCCAGGGAATACCACTGCCGATGTAGCTGTTGAGCTCCAGAGGACGGTACTGGGTCAGGACACCCACCGTGTCGATGCCGGAGTTGGTGCAGTTGGAAAGGGGAAAATCGATGATGCGGTACTTGCCGCCGAAGGGGACTGCGGGCTTGGCCATATCGCCGGTGAGAACATACAGGCGGCTTCCCTGACCGCCGGCCAGCAACATGGCGATGCACTCTTTTTTCATGGTTTCTCCATCTCCTTTGCCTGTTGTTTCTTCTTTCTGGGCTTGGGCAGCGTACCCTCACCCCGCAGGAAGACCGCCCCGAAGGCGGGGATGCGGATGGCGGCGGACTGCTCCTTCCCGTGGGAGGGAATCAGCTCCACCGGCACCGGCGCCGCATCGCCGAAGCCGTCACCGCCGTAAACCGGATCATCAGTGTTGAACACAGGCACGTACCGCCGGTGAGGCGGAACGCCCATGCGGTAATTCTCGTATGTATTGGGGGAGAAGTTCACCGCGCACAGCAGGTCGCGGCCCTTCTGGTCCTTCCGCAGGAAGACCACCACATTGTTGTGATTGTCATCGGGCACCAGCCACTCGAAACCCTCCCAGCTAAAGTCAATCTCCCACAGAGCGGGGTTTTTCTGGTAGAAGGCATTGGCTTCCCGGAAGAAACGGTGGATCTTCTGATTGATAGGCTGATCCAGCAGGTACCAGTCCAGCTGTCCATCAGAGTTCCACTCGTGCCACTGACCGATCTCAGCGCCCATAAACAGCAGCTTCTTGCCGGGATGGGCCAAAAGGTAGGCGTAAAAGCCCTTCAGGCAGCGCAGCTGGTTCTCATAATCGCCGGGCATCTTCCCCACCACGGAGCCCTTCATGTGGACCACCTCATCGTGGGAAATGGGCAGCACGAAGTTTTCGGAGAAGGCATACATCATGGAGAAGGTGATGTCCTTGTGGTGGTCCTGGCGGAACCAGGGGTCCAGCTTCAGATAGTGGCACATGTCGTTCATCCAGCCCATGTTCCACTTGAGATTGAAGCCCAGACCTCCCACGTCGGCAGGCCGGGTCACCAGGGGCCAGGCCGTGGACTCCTCCGCCACCATCAGCACGCTGGGGTCTACGGAGAAGGCCATGGCGTTCAGTTCCCGCAGGAAATCAATGGCCTCCAGATTCTCATGTCCACCGTACTTGTTGGGCGTCCAAGGGCCGCCCCGGCGATCGTAATCCAGGTACAGCATAGAGGCCACGGCATCCACCCGCAGGCCGTCGATATGGTACTCCTCCAGCCAGAAGCGGGCGGAGGAGAACAGGAAGCTCTTGACCTCCGGTCGGCCGTAGTCAAAGACCCGGGTGCCCCAGCTGGCGTGCTCCCACTTGTTGGGGTCGCTGTACTCGTAACAGCAAGTGCCGTCAAACTGGTACAGGCCCTGCTCATCCTTGCAGAAGTGGGCGGGCACCCAATCCAGCAGGACGGAGATGCCGTTTTTGTGCATGTGGTTGACAAACCACATGAAGTCATGGGGCGTACCGAACCGGGAGGTGGGAGCGAAATACCCGGTGCACTGGTAGCCCCAGGAATCGTCCAACGGGTGCTCCGTCACCGGCAGAAGCTCGATGGCGTTGTAGCCCATGTCCTTGACATAGGCGGCCAGCTCACGGCCCAGATCCTTGTAGTCCACAAAGTCCCCGTTGTCCCGCTTCTTCCAGGACCCCAGGTGCACCTCGTAGATGTTCAAAGGAGCGTTGTACACGGGATGCGCTGCCTTCTTCTTGCGGAAGGCGGCGTCGGTCCAGCGGAAGCCGCTGATGTCATACAGCTTGCTGGCGGTGGCGGGGCGGGTCTCCGTGTGGAATCCATAAGGGTCCGCCTTCTGGTGAACGATGCCGTCAGCGCCGCGGACGGCGAACTTGTACGCAGTATAGGGCTTGAGCCCGGGAATAAAGCCCTCCCAGATCTCGCCGTTGCGCTTGAGGGGCGAGGCAGCCTCGTCCCAACCGTTGAAGTCCCCTACCACAGAGACCGCCTGGGCATGGGGAGCCCAGACCCGGAAGGTCCAGCCGGCCCTGCCTCGTTTTTCTTCCGGATGGGCACCAAACCAGCGCCAGCCATCCGTCAGTTCACCTTTATGAAAACGGTCTACTTGATCTCTCCTTGCCATGGCAGCAGCTCCTCTCCCTGCGCGTCTGCGGGGCGGGCAGGTTCCTTGATTTTTTCAGGGGGAAATAACTTGATTCGGACCGGATTTTACTTTATATATTATACTTCCTGCAAAAAATACCGTCAAGGATGCTCCTGTCGAAAAAGCCGAGGCATCCTTGTAGAATTAATACAATTATTTCTACATTTTAACAGTATCATTTGTATATTTTTGTCATTTTATTCAGGTTCGTGTCAAAATTTTGCATCCTCTTTTCACAGCTTTCACAAATTCCAAGACCCGTTTTCCCTCACTTTTGTATCAACGCACATGGTTCGTTCTTTGGCAAATGAAACCAGCGCCCAACCCGCATAGCCAAACAAATCCTGCGGATACTAGCTTTTGCCAAGCAAATTCCGCTTATGGGCGGTAGAGAAAACGAGATGGACAAAGGAGATTTTGATATGAAGGCAACTGGAATCGTACGGCGGATTGATGACTTGGGACGGGTGGTCATTCCCAAGGAGATTCGCCGTACCATGCGCATTCGGGAGGGTGACCCTCTGGAGATCTACACCAGCCGGGATGGGGAGGTAATTTTCAAAAAATACTCTCTGCTGGGTGGAGTAGAGGACTTCGCCGTGGAGCTCTGTGAGACCATGAGCCGGTCTACTGGCAGTGTGTGCGCTGTTACGGACCGGGACACAGTTATCGCCGTGGCCGGCGGCGGTAAGCGGGAGCTGTTGGGCAAGCGGATTACAGCCGAGCTGGAGCAGATCATGGAAAGCCGCCGGATTTATCAGCGCACAGGAGAAGGAAAGGCCATCCCCGTCTGCGACGGCAACGACAAGCTAACCACCGCCGTAGCAGCCCCCATTTTGGCGGAAGGCGACCTGCTGGGCCTGGTGCTGTTTATCTCTGCCGACGGGACCATCACCGGCGATACAGAGTATAAACTGGCGCAGACCATTGCCGCCTTCCTGGGCCGTCACATGGAAAGCTGACAGGCGGCGCATCTCGCAATAAAATCCGGGGCAGGTGTCCACAGTTGGGCGCCTGCCCCTGTTTTCCAGGCATAAACTTCTCTCTCTTCCGTATGCTGGTACATAGATTTAGGTAAGGGAGGCAGCGCATGGAAACATTGGCTGCATGGTTTCAGGCAGCAGATCAGATTCTGTGGGGCCCCGGTACCCTGGCACTGCTGCTGGGCACTGGAGTATTTCTAACCGTTCGCCTGAGGTTTCTCCCGTGGCGGAATTTGGGCTGGGCACTTCGAAGCGTTCTCAGCCGGGAGGCCCGCCATGGCGGCGGGGATGGCGTATCTCCCTTCTCCGCCCTGATGACAGCTCTGGCAGCCACCATCGGCACCGGCAACATTGTGGGCGTGGCCACAGCGCTGACCACCGGCGGTCCGGGGGCGCTAGTATGGATGGAGGTCTCCGCTCTGCTGGGCATGGCCACCAAGTTTGCGGAGTGCACCCTGTCGGCAAAATACCGCCGCCGGGACCGGCAGGGCCGTCCATACGGCGGCCCCATGTATGTCATGGCCGCCGCTCTGGGCCGTCCCGGTGCCGTCCTGGGAGCGGTGTTCGCTCTGTTTGCCGTAGGCGCCTCCTTCGGTATCGGCAGCATGACCCAGGCCAACTCCATTGCCGGGGCACTGTCCGCCTCCTTTTCCCTGTCGCCTATGGCGGTAGGCGCCGTGACGGCGGCACTGGCCCTGGTCATTATCCTGGGCGGCATTCAGGGAATCTCCCGGGTATCCTCTGTGCTGGTGCCTGCTATGGCCCTGCTGTATCTAGGCGCAGGGCTAACCGTGATTCTCGGCAACTGGCGGAATCTGCCCCAGGCTCTGGGGCAGATTCTCCTGTGCGCCGTCTCCCCACGAGCCGCCGCCGGGGGCGCTGCCGGCGCCGCCGTCTCCTTTTTCACCACCCTCCGCTGGGGGGTGGCCCGGGGCGTGTTTTCCAACGAGGCGGGTCTTGGGTCCGCCGCCATCTCTGCTGCCGCCGCCCGCACGGACTCTCCCGCCCGGCAGGGCTACATCAGCATGACCGGCATCGTCTTTGACACCCTGCTTCTCTGCACCGTCACCGGCCTTGCCATCTGCGCCTCCGGGGTCCTGGATTCCAGTACCGGCCCGGAAGTCAACGGCGCTGCTCTCACCATTTTGGCCTTCTCCACGGTATTGGGCAGAACGGGCGGCGCATTGGTCAGCATCTGCGTGACTCTCTTTGCCTTCTCAACCGTCATTGGCTGGGCCTATCAGGGGCAGACCGCCTTCGGCTATCTGACAGGCGGCCGCGGCATTGCTGCCTACCGGACCCTCTTTGCCCTGTCGGCCTTTTGGGGTGCGGCAGCGGAGCTGGAACTGGTATTCCGCCTGGCGGACATCTGCAACGCATTGATGGCGCTGCCCAATCTGCTGTGCCTGCTGCTGCTCTCCGGCACGGTGGCAAAAGAGGCGCGGTCATTCCAGGTCCGGCTGCAATCAGGCTGGGGAAAATAGCGCAAATCCCGGTTTTTTGTCCCGGAGGCAGTTGCATTTTCTATTTTTAATGGTAAGATAATGTCGGTCAAAAAATTTATAGCAAAGGACTTGATCGCATGACAAAAATCGACATTATCTCCGGCTTTTTGGGCGCCGGCAAAACCACCCTCATCAAAAAGCTCCTGTCCGAGGCCTTTCAGGGCGAGCAGCTGGTGCTGATCGAAAATGAATTCGGCGAAATCAGCATTGACGGCGGCTTTTTGAAGGAATCCGGCATCCAGATCTCCGAGATGTCCTCCGGCTGCATCTGCTGCTCCCTGGTGGGTGACTTCGGCAAGGCGCTGAAGGACGTGCAGAAGCAGTTCCATCCGGACCGCATTCTCATCGAGCCCTCCGGCGTAGGCAAGCTCAGCGACGTGGTGGTGGCCGTACAGAACACCATCGCCGAAATTCCCGACATGGTGCTGGATAGCTACGTCACTGTGGCCGACGCCACCAAAGTGAAGGTCTACATGAAGAACTTCGGCGAGTTCTACAACAACCAAATTGAATCCGCCGGCGCCATCATTCTCTCCCGTACCCAGAAGCTGACCCAGGAGAAGCTGGAGGCTGCTGCGGCCATGCTGCGGGAGAAGAACCCCGACGCCGCCATCCTCACCACCCCCTGGGACCAGCTGGACGGAAAGGTGATCCTCTCCGCCATGGAGAAGGTGTCTCTGGCCGACGAACTGCTGGAGAAGATGCGGGCCGAGCACGCTGCCGACGAGGCGGAACACGCCCATGAGCACCATCATGACCATGAGCACGAGCACGAGCATGAGCACCACCATGACCACGAGCACGAGCATCATCACGACCACGATCACGAGTGCGACGATCCTAACTGCTCCTGCCACCATCACCACCATCATGCCGACGAGGTGTTCACCTCCTGGGGCAAGGAGACGCCCAAGGTGTTCGCCCAGGCGGACATCGAGCGCATCCTCACCGCCCTGGACTCCGGCGAGTACGGCAAGATCCTCCGGGCCAAGGGCATCGTCTCCGGCGAGGACGGACAGTGGATCGAATTCGACTTTGTGCCGGAGGAGCACCAGGTCCGTCCCGGCCATCCCGACTACACCGGCCGGCTGTGCGTCATCGGTGCGGAGCTGAAGGAGGACAAGCTGGCTCAGCTGTTCGGCCTGTAAGTCCTTTTCTTAAAAAAGCAAAGGACCAAAAGAATTTTAACTCGCCACGGACGCCGGTCTTTTTTTAAGTCCCGTGCACGACAACCAAGCCCGGCGGAGATCCAACATCTTTCACCGCCCAGGCATCTGTTCCGCGTATTTTACCCGAAAGGAAACACACTTTACCATGGCTGATATTCCTGTTTATCTGGTCGCCGGCTTTTTAGATGCCGGCAAGACCGACTTTATCAACGGCATTCTGGAGGATGGCTTTGCCCGCCAGGAGCCGACCCTGCTTCTCTGCTGTGAGGAGGGGGAGAAAGAATACGAAAAAAACGCCCTGGACAACGTGACCGTCGTCACCTTTGAGGACGAGGAGGACCTGAAGTGCTCCCGGCTCAAGGAGCTGGAGAAGGAGTACCACCCTAAGCAGGTGCTCATCGAATACAATGGCATGTGGCAGATGGAGCGGCTTTACAGGGAAGTGCTGCCGGCCAACTGGGTCCTCTACCAGATCATGACCTTTGTGTACGCCCCCACCTTCGACATGTACGCCAAGAACATGGGCCAGCTGATGATGGAGAAGATCACCAACGCGGACCTGCTGGTATTCAACCGCTGCACCCCGGAGCTGCGGGACGCCCTGCGCAAGCGGAACCTGCGGATGGTGAACCGCCGGGCGGACATCTATCTGGAGATGGAGGACGGCACCAGCGAGGACTACCTGACCGGAGACGAGTGTCCCTTCGACCTCAATCAGGAGGTCATCGACATCCCCGACGACGACTTCGGCGTGTGGTACGTGGATGTGATGGATCACCCGGATCGGTACGCCGGCAAAACCGTCCACATGAAGCTGGTCATGTGCCACTCCAAGAAATACCCCGGCATCCACTGCCCCGGCCGCTTCGTGATGACTTGCTGTGAAAACGACATCCAGTTCATGGGCCTCATCGCCAAGGGCATGGGCCTCAGCCAGTACAACAACCGGGACTGGATCGAGGTCACCGCCCGTATGGCTGTGGAGAAGCACGCCGCCTACAAGGGCCGGGGCCCCGTCATGCACGTGCTGGCCATCGGTCCGGCGGAAAAACCCGCCCAGGAGGTCGTCACTTTCTGACAGGTTTCAATACAAATCGTAAAGTTTCGTCAAAAAATTCCCCTTCGTTGTCAAACGGAGGGGAATTTTTCGAAAGTCTACGGAACGGCGGTTGCCAAGCGCCGCCGCTCCCGGTATGCTGAGGGTGAGGTGAGCGTATGGACTATGACAAAATCGGCGCCCTGATCCGCCGTCTGCGGCAGGAGCGGGGCCTGACCCAGCGGCAGCTGGCGGAGTCCCTGGGCCTGAGTCCCAAAACCGTCAGCAAGTGGGAGCAGGCCCAGGGCTGTCCCGACGTGAGCCTGCTGCCATCTCTCTCCGCCTGTCTCCAAGTGGACGCCGGGGCCTTGCTGGCCGGAGAGCTGGCGGAAAACGAACTGTCAGGAGGCAACATGAACAAAACGCGATTTTTCGTCTGCCCCGTCTGCGGCAGTCTCTCTTTCTGCACGGGGCCGTCCTCCGTGTCCTGCTGCGGCCGGCCCCTGGAGGCCCTGGAGCCGAAGAAGGCCGCGCCGGAGCAGGCCCTGCGGGTGACGGAGAGCGACGGGGACTGGTATGTGGAGAGCGGCCACCCCGCCCGGAAGGATAACTATATCTCCTTCCTGGCCCTGGTGACGGGAGAAAAGCTGCTGGTGCTGCGCCAGTATCCCGAGTGGGAGATCCACGCCCGGCTGCCGGGCAGACCCCACGGCAGACTGGTGTGGTACTCTACCACCCAGGGCCTTTTCTACCAGCTGGTGTAAAGGAATACCCCCTCCGCCCATGGGCGGAGGGGGTGCTGTTCATTCAGCGGAAACTGGTGACGGTACCGGTCCCCACGGTGCCCTCCACGGGGTGGTCCAGGCTCTGTCCATTTTCGTCCAGCAGCTCCAGATGATGGCTCACAATGTCAGCGGTATCCGGCAGCAAAAACACATCCAGCACCTGCCCATTCTTGATGGGGCAGAGGTAGGTGATACCGCTGTTTTGGAAGGTATAGAAGGCCGCCTCCTCCGGCAGGTCCCCGCCGCAAAAGATGATGACCGCGTCTCCGCCGGTGCCGAAATTCCAGCTGCCCAGGGTCCCGGCGGTCAGGCTGGGCTTTCCCCCGGCGGCCTGCCAGCGATGGGAAAACGCCTCGTCCCGGTCATATTCGCACATGCACCAGTTTCCCTCTCCGTCCCGGAACAGGGCGGCCAGATAGTCCCCCCGCCGCTCTGTTTCCACCATCTCCAGGGTATCGTAGTCCACCTTCCACTCCCATCGGTCATGGCGCCCCAGATAGGCCGACGCCTGAGCAGTCAGGGCCTCCGAGTCCGCCTCCGGGGCGGAATTCCAATAGTGATACCCGAAAATAAAGCCAGCTAAGAGGGCAATGACAATCACCGTGGCCAAAAACCCCCGCAAAAGCTGCAAGCGCTCCTGCATACTCTCCACAATTTGACCTGCCGCCGCCTTGGGCAGTTCCTCCGCCGTCAGCCGCCGGCCGCTGAGGATCTCGCTGACCGAGATGCCCAGAGCCTCCGCCAGAGGCTCCAGGGAATCGATGCCCGGCATTCCCCGCCCGGTCTCCCACTTGCTGACGGCTTTATCCGTCACATGCAGCCGCGCCGCCAGTTCCTCCTGGCTCAACCCCAATTCCCTCCGGCGGGCGGCGATCAGTTCTCCGGTGTTCTTGGCGTCCATGGTGCTCTCCTTTGCCATGATTTCCGCTCCATTGTACCACAGCAAGCCCCTGCCGGACACCCTACGGTCCGTAGACCGGCCCATTTTTCGCCTTAATTTGATACGGTTCGTATTTTTTTGCTGAAAAATACGATTTGTATTGTAGTTTTCGCCTGTCCGCTTGCTTTTCCCGATGAAATCCATATAATAGAGGGTACTTGTGATTTTTCAGGAAAGGACCCGTTTGCCTTGAAGCTTTCAGATCATTTTCCCAAATTCCGCCTGCCCTGGTGGGGCTCCTTGCTGGCGGCGGTGCTGGTGTCCGGTGCCATCACCCTGCTGGCCCTGTGGTGCCAGCCCAACGCCCTGCGCAGCGTCCTGACGGTGTTCCGCAGCCAGCCCCTTCTAATTGTACTGAACGCCATGCCGGTGGGCCTCTTGGTGCTGGTATTCACCTGCCTGTTCCGGAACGTGTTTTTCGGCGCCGCCCTGGTGAATCTCACGGTGTGCCTGTTGTCCATTGCCAACCGCATCAAGATCGAGGTCCGGGACGAGCCGGTGTTCCCCCGGGACTTTGCTCTTTTAAAGGAAGTGGGCAGCGCCGTGGGCGCCTATGACATCCACTTCCCCTGGACCGCCATTGCTCTGGTAGTCCTGTCTACCCTGGCTCTCATCGTTCTTGGCCTGCTGGTGGGCGGAAGGCCCTTCCCGGTGAAGGGGCTCCGGGGCGCTCTGGGCCGGCTGCTGGGGGCTGCCGCCAGCTTCGCCGTGCTGGTGGGGCTGATTCTGACGGTGTACGCCTCCAACGATCTCTATAACTCCTTCCGGGTGTCCAACGCCTACTACATCCCCTCGGTGTTCAACGAGCTGGGCTTCCCTTACTGCTTCTGCCACCAGTTCACCACCTACCCGGTGGACCGGCCCGCGGGCTTTGACCGGGCCGCGGCGGAGGACTGGGACACTGGCGGCGAGACGGGCCTGGGGCAGGCGGTCAACGTCATCATGGTGATGAACGAGGCCTTTTCCGACATCTCCGACAACCCCGCCTTTGCCTACACGGAGGAAAACAACCCCCTGCCCAACCTCCACGCCCTGGAGAAGGACCCCCACGCCGTCTCCGGCCATGTGGTGGTGCCGGGCTTTGCCGGCGGCACCGCCAACACGGAGTTTGACGTGCTGACGGGCATGCAGACCAATGCCCTGTCGGAGACCACCACCTCCTCCTTCCGGGTGGTGAACCGGAACCTGGACAGCCTGTTCCGGGTCTTCGCCGCCGACGGCTACGCTACCTCCTTCTTCCACCCCGGCGATGACTGGTTCTATAACCGGGAGAACGTGTACCGTTGGTTCGGGGCGGAGAAAACCGTTTTTGCCGATGAGATGACCGACCCGGAGTACAAGGGCCGCTGGGTCACCGACGACTATATGGCGGGCCTCATCGAAGAAGAATTCGAAGGCGCCGTGTCCGCCGGTCAGCCCCTGTTCCACTACACCACCACCATTCAAAACCACATGTCCTACACCGCCGACAAGTACGGCGCGGGCTATGACTATCCCGACGTGCCCCTGACTGTCTCCGTCTCAGAGGAGGTGGAGACGCTGCTGAAGGTCTACATGGAGGGCGCCCGGGACGCCGACGCCATGCTGGGCCGATTGGTGGACTACTTTGCCGCCTGCGGCGAGCCGGTGGTGCTGGTGTACTTTGGGGACCACCTGCCCTACCTGGGGGACAACCAGCTGGGCTACCAGGAGCTGGGCATGACGGAGCAGGAGACCTGGAACGCCCTGAAGTCCTATGAGACTCCCTACGTGATCTGGGCCAACGACGCCGCGGCGGAGGCCCTGGACTGGGACGCCGCCATCGCAGGCCTGGACCTGCCGGAGGACGGGCAGCTCTCCGCCGCCTTCCTGGGGGCCGCCGTGCTGGAGCTGACGGGCCGAACCGGGGAGAGCCCCTGGTTTGACTTCCTCAACGACCTGCGCCGGACCGCCCCGGTGGTGCAGAAGCAGGCCGTCATGCTCTCTGACGGCACCCTGGTGCCGGACCTTGCCCAGTGGGCGGCGGAGGACCCAACCGGACAGACCCTGGCAGATCAAATTCTCCAATGGCGGCAGTGGAGCTACTACCACCTGCGCTACAAGGATATCCCGTAACCGACAGCCCCCGGCGGACATTGGTCCGCCGGGGGCTTTTCGCCGTCTTGACATGCAGTGCCCGGACCTGATAGGATGAAAAAAGCCCCCTGGGAGAAAGGGATGGGAATATGCGAAAGTCCTGGACAAACCGGGAACGGCTCCTGTCGGTTTTGGCGGCTCTGGCGGCCATTGCAGCCGGGCGCTTCCTGGGGCCCCTGCTGGGGCCTGTTCTGGAGCCTCTTCCGGGGCATCTGTTCCCCAGCAGTGCCCTGTTTTCCATGTTTTTGATGTTTCTTCTCCCCATCCTGGTCATGGGCGTTCCGTTTTTCCGGTGGGCCCGGCGGGGCCGGCGGATCTGGCCCTGGGCGGCGGGGCTGGCCCTCTGCCTGGGCGCCGTGGTCCTGCTGAGCCGGAATCTGCCTGTGGCCGCCCGGATGGTCGCGGTGTTTACGGACTTTTACGACTATGAGTCCACAGGCTTTTACCTGCTGTTCACCCTGCTGATCGGCGGAGGGATGATGGCGGGCGTGCTGCTAGGCGGCTTTCTGGCCCGGCTGTTCCCTCATAAATCCGCATAGAGAATGCCCGCCCGGAGCCAATGGCTCCGGGCGGGCGTTGTTCAATCCGTTTTCTCTTCTTGGGTCCCTGTGCCCTCCCCGGCGTGGAAGTGGTTCCACACCGCTTCCGCCGTGGACCGGGGCACCACGGCGGCAAGGGCCTCCACGTCGGCCTCCCGAATGGCCTTGATGGTGCCGAAGTGCTTGCGCAGATCTTCACGCCGCTTGGGTCCCAGCCCGGAAATGCCGTCCAGGGCGGAACGGGTGGCGCTTTTGCTGTGGCTCTCGTGGTGGTAGGTGATGGCGAAGCGGTGGGTCTCCTCCTGGATCTGGCCGATGAGCGAGAACACCGCCTGGTTGGCCACAATGCCGATCTCCCGGCCATCCGGCGTCACCAGAGCTCTCGTCCGGTGGCGGTCGTCCTTCACCATGCCGAAGATGGGCACCGTGACGCCGAACCGCTCCGCCACAGTCCGGGCGGCGGCAGCGTGGGTCTCACCGCCGTCGATCAAAAATACGTCCGGCAGGGGCAGGAATTTCTCGTCCCCGTCGGCGGCCCGCTGAAGCCGCCGGGTCAGCACCTCCTGCATGGAGGCGTAGTCGTCGGGGTGGCCCTCCAGGGACTGGATGCGGAAACGCCGGTAGGCGGATTTCAAGGGCCGGGTGCCGCTGTACACCACCATGGAGGCCACGATGTCGCTCTTTCCCGTGTTGGAGATGTCGAAGGATTCCATCCGGCCCGGGGGAGCGGGCAGATTCAGCATCTTCTGCAGCAGCTCCAGGGTGTGGGCCACCCGCTCGGCGTCGGTGGTGGCCCGCTCCGCCTCCCGGGCGGCGTTCTGATGGGCCATCTCCAGCAGCTCCGCCTTCTCCCCCCGGTAGGGCACATGGACCCACACCTTCCGGCCCGCCCGCTGGGTCAGGACCTGGGAGAGGTCTTCGCAGTACCCCTCCGTCTCGGCGGGCAGCAGGATCTCGTGGGGCAGAATGGACCGGGGCAGGTAGTACTGGGCGGTGATGGCGGAGAGCATCTCCCCCTCCTCCTCGTCAATGGGGGCGGTGAACAGCTCCGTCTCCCGTCCGGCCAGATTCCCCTGCTCCATGTGAAGCACGGCGTAGCAGCACTTGCCGGAGCCCCGGTAGATGCCCCAGATGTCCGTGTCGGCGCAGAGCCCCGCAATCACCGTCTGCTTCTTGGCCAGGGCGCCGATGGCGTTGATCCGGTCCCGCAGGGCCGCCGCCTGCTCAAAGCGCAGAGCCTCCGCCTCCGCCTCCATCTGGGCAGTCATATCCCGCAGCAGCTGCTTGGATTTGCCCTCCAGCAGCTGCACCGCCTGCTCGATCCGGGCCCGATACTCCTCTGCCGTCATCTCCTTGCGGCAAAAGCCGTCGCACCGGCCCATATGGAAGTTCAGGCAGGGCCGCTCCGCCCCGATGTCCCGGGGGAAGGACCGGGAACAGGTAGGCAGCCGCAGGGCCGACAGCACCGCGTCCAGGGCCTGCCGGGTCTCGTACCGGCCGCCGAAGGGGCCGAAGTACCGCCCGCCGTCCTGGGCCATTTTATTGACCATGGTGAACCGGGGGTACTCCCCCCGGGACAGCCGCACAAAGGGATAGCCCTTGTCGTCCTTGAGCAGGATGTTGTACTTG
>CATZYY010000046.1 GCA_958426425.1 uncultured Oscillospiraceae bacterium | reverse complement strand
ATGGATTGGTTATAAATGATGATCTGAAAGCAGCATTTACAGATGAAGAACTCCAGGCCCTCTTTAAGGAAAATTTCCATTTGTGGCATACCGGAGTTTCTGCACGCAGCCACACAATGTATATTGACTTGGCGGAGCAGACAAAGGCAATTTTTGATAAGATGACAGAATAACAATACGCTCCCACCGATAGGAGCAAGGTTGAAATACACCTTGCTCCTTTTTGTTTTTCTGTGGGCATTTACAAAAATAAACAGGGAAAATAGTTATTCTAATTAGGAATGAACTTTCTTTTGTATATATTCACTAATAGATTTCAATTTTCCTTGAAATCAACACCTTCCTTGAACTGGGAGCGGTCAATGTCCCGCTGTGCGCCGGCGGAAAAAGTCCGCCGGTTTCACGAAATAGCAGTCTCTTACTACCAAATAGTCATAAGCAGCAGAGCAGAAATGAAACCTGGGAGAAAATTTTTCGTCTGTATCAGTGAAGACATATAAAAAGGAGGCTGACGGATATGAAAAAGCTGATGGCAGTGATTGCCGCCCTGATCTGCGTATGGGGAATGACCGGCTGTGAAAAGACAGTCGACGCTGCCGCCGTGTACGGATTTCCAGAGCCGACCATGCAGATAGAGGGTACTTTCTACTCCCAGGGAATGGAGCAGGCCTTTGTCATCGGGTCGGAGGACCCCGACCACGCATATACCGCGCCTGTCATCAGCTGGTTCTACGGGCTGAAATTGCGGGAATGTGAGGAACCTCAGCCTGAGGAGGGGGCAGAGAGCTACGATTTCTCGCCGGATGGGCGGCCGGGATTTACATACGTGGACAGAGGGAGTGAGGCCTTTCTTATCGTGGATAACAAGTGGTATGAAGTGACAAATCCATCAGATCCTCCGCTTGAATGGGAAGAAGACGGGGAAAAAGAAGAAACTGCAAGTCAGGTGCAGTTTGGAGACAGGTGGATAGATGCGGCAGCTCTCTCCCAAGAGCCCCTGGAATGGCTGGACTGGTATAACCGCCTGTCCGAAGAAGAGCGGTTGGCCGTCAGCGCAATCCCTGCGGATCTGCTGGAGGAAAGCGGAATTTCCGGTACGGAAGATGCGGCAGCGAATTAACGGCCCATTGCTGAGAGGCAAGGCAACGCGCCATCGGCATCCCGCCGGCTGATGGTTCCGTTTTGCCTGGGGTGCCGCCTGTACCCTCTTGTGATGCAGGCACAAATATACTGTAAGCCCTTCTCCCCTCTTGTAACAGAAACGCGCTGCCGTATGCAAGCAAAAAAGGCCTGCCGTCTGCTCCCGCAGACGGCAGGCCTTTGAACCGCTTCAAGGTACACTGTAACGTCCCATTGACACCTCCATACCGAAAATCACCGGGACTTTGCCGGGGATGTTCTTTCCCTTTATTCCCGGAACGCCAAAGGCAGCTGGACCCCCAGGCCCCTCAGGCGGCAGAGGCTCGCCGGCACACCTTGACGCCGGCAGCCGCCATGGCAAAGACGAACCAGAAAATGCACATCACTCTGGGATAATTCCATAGGTAGTCCGCAAGCCCGCAGACCATGGCTCCGCATAGAACTGAACAGGCGGCGCAGGTAATGGTCCTGGCAGCAGAGGAGGGACAGTGCCGCACCGTGTGGGCCGCCCGCTTAATGTTCCACAGCATACCGCCCACAAAGCCCACAATGCCCAGGATTCCCGCCTCAATCCACACCTGGAGATAGAAGTTGTGGGCGTGAACGAAGGGCGCCTCTCCGTGGTAGAGGTTGAAGTCGTCGATGTAGGTCTGGACCGCCGCGGTGCCAAGGCCCGCACCGGAGATGGGCGACTGCCTGATGACCTCCAGCGCCGCCTTGTACAGGGGAATCCGGCTGGCGGTGGAGGTATCCGCGGGATTGGCAATGGTAAGAATCCGGTTCCAAATGGTATCTGGCAGGAAAGGCACCGCCAAAACGCAGGCCGCCGCAAACGCCGGGATCAGCCGGGGCTTCCAGAGAAAGACCATCACCACCATGGCGCAGGCGCCGCCTACCCAGCTGGCCCGGGAGTAGGTCATGCCCAGAGCCGCCACACCTACCAAAAGCACACCGCCGGCCATAAGCCGGGAAACCACGTGCCGGGAACAGAGCACCAGGGCCAAAACCAACGGCAGCAGCAGAATCAGCACCTCGGCAAAGGTGTTGGGATTGTCAAAATAGGACTCCACCCGGCCGGGCATGCCCTCGTTGAGGGCCAGATCCACATAGGACTCGTTGACCTCCACCCCCTGAATCCGCTGGTACACGCCGTACAGCGAGGAGATCAGCACGCAGAAACCGCCGCCGGCGGCCAGACGTTTCAAATCCTCGGAATTGCGGACGGCGCTGACCGTCACCAGCACGCACAGGGCGGCAGAGATATGGTAGAACAAAAACCGCAGAGACTGCCCCGGCACATAGGAAAAGGCCACCGCCAGAAATACGGCGCCAAACAGCAGCACCGGATAAAAGCCCACCAGCTCCAGATCCAGCCGGAACCGCTGCCGGGGCATGGCCCCCACGTAAAAGAGTGCCAGCAGCAGGGAAAAGCCCATAAGGCTGTATGCGTTATTCCACCGGGAATAGGGAATCACCCACAGCAGCATGATGAGCCAGGACTGGGCCACCGCGGTCTCATGGCCCATTTCAAAGGCCAGACGGGCAAAAAAGCTGTCCTGGAACGTCACATGGAGCGCCAGGTACAGCCGGTGCAGCACAAAGGCCGGCAGGTTCACCAGCCCCCGCAGCAGGCGATACAGCAGGCTCCGGGGCCAGGCGCGGGCCACAGCCCCCTCCCGGCACAGCACCGCCAAAACCCGGCTGCCGTCGATCTGACGGTTACACCAGCCGCCAAGAGCCGCCAGAATATGGTGAACGGCACTGTCCATATAGATGGCGTACAGGGCCATTGACAGGGTGTACAGTTGACTTTCGCGCAGATATTCCATGGGAAACTCCTTGTGTTTTCAATTCAAATGCGGTTTTTCAGCCGGTATAGCTGGGTCAGCAGCCAATAGTGACGGCCCCGGACCAGACGGGCCACCGTCTGCTTGTTCTTTGAAAGGCCCACCGGCTCCAGCACGGCGATGGCGTGGGCCATGTCCGGCCGCTCACAAAGGGCGCGGACCGTCTGCTGCCGCTGCCGGAGGGTCTTGGGGCAGCCCTTGGCGTACTCGTTGCCAATGGCAATCAGCAGCCCCGCCCAGTTGGAATTCTCCCGCCACTGGGGCCGCAGGTCGTTGAGCTGATAGCGCTCCGCCAAATCCTCCTTCCGCTCCATGAAGCGGGCGAAGACCTGCTGAAGGTCCTTCATATACTTGTGGGTGGCGGAGGCGGGGTTGATGAGATAGCGATAGAGGGGCTGGTCCGTCACCGCCAGGGAGTGGGCGCAGCAGAAGTACTCCATTAAAAACAGCTCGTCCTCCAGATAGGCTCCCTCAAACCGCAGGTGGATGTCCCGGATGATCTGGGCGGAGAACAGGTACCGCCAAATGAAGCCGTTGAAGACCGGGACCGCCAGACGCTCTCCCAGCAGCGGCGCCACAATCTTCTCCCGGATCTGCTGCCGGTCGTAGACGCCGGCGGGCAGCACCTGCTCCGGCCAGCCGGTGCCGTCAGGCCGCAGGTTCAGGTGGGCACAGGCCGCCGTGTCGGCTCCCGCCTGCTCCCGCAGGGACCACAGGGTTTCCAGCATCCGGGGCTCGAAGCCGTCGTCGGCGTCCAAAAAGGCGATATACGCGCCCCGGGCCGCCTCCAGAGCGGAATTGCGGGCAGCGCTGACCCCGGCGTTCTTCTCCTTGTGAATCACCTGAATCCGGTCATCCCGCCGGGCAAGCTCGTCACACAGGGCCGGGGAGTTGTCCCGGCAGCCGTCGTCCACCAGCAGCAGCTCCCAGTCGGAAAAGGTCTGGGCCAGCACGCTCTCCACCGACGCCTGCAGGAATTTTTCCGCCTGATAGACAGGCATAATGACGGAAATGCTGGGCATAGGACCGCTCCTTCCATGGTCGTTTCATAACAGCAGTATTGTACCCTATTCCCCGACGGAGGTCAATGTCTTTTGCCGCCGGGGATTGGGGAGCATTTTCAGCCCCACGGCTCGGCAAGGAAGGCCTTCGCCGTCCCTCCGGCAGTTTCCCGAACGAAGCCGTGAGAAAACGCGAGGCCGGTCCCCGGAGTCCGGCCTCAGCGTGTCGAAAAAGTCTTTTTGACACGCTGAACAAGTTATTTGAACCTTTAAAAAATTTCAAAAACTTATGATTGAAAACGAGAGGAACCCCTCCTGGGTTCCTCTCGTAGCTCTCTTCCTTCCCGTCGCGCAAGTTCTTCCTCTTTTTCGGCAGTCTCCTCTGCGCTTCAGCTTGGTTTTTCTCCGCCCACCGCCGCGCCTTCTCAGAAGGTCTTGCGGTGCTGCTCCATGATCTTGGCAAAGAGGGCGCCGTTGGTGGGGGGCGTATACGTCACCGCGTTGGCTCCGGCGCGAATGGTCCGGAGAATACTCTCCTCCGTAGGACCGCCGGTGGCGATGATGGGCACCTCCGGAAACTCGCGGCGGATCTCCGCCACAATCTCCGGCGTGGCGGCGGCGCCGGAGACATTGAGAATGTCGGTGCCCGCCTCCAGACGGCCGCGGATGTCCGTGTGGGCGGAGACCACCGTCACCACCACCGGCAAATCCACCTCATCCTTGATCTGCCGGATCACCTCGTTGGAAGTGGGCGCGTTGAGGACCACGCCGTAGGCGCCCTGGTGCTCCGCCTGAACCGCCAGGCGCACGGACCGCGTGCCCGTGGTAATTCCGCCGCCCACGCCCACAAACACCGGCACGTCCGACACGCTGATGATGGCCTGGGCAATCACCGGCTGGGGGGTAAAGGGGTACACGGCGATGATGGCGTCGGCATTGATATTTTTAATAATGGCCACGTCGGTGGAAAAAGCCAGGGATTTGATCCGCCGCCCGAAAATGCGGATTCCGCTGCACTCGCTGATGCAGGCGGGCAGCGTCAGCGAGTGGCTGCGAAGCGTTCCTGTGTAGGAGGGTACTTTTTTTGCCATAGGCGCTCCTTTCTTCCCGGCGGGAGATGGTTGTTTCTCCCGCCCATCATAACACATTTCGTCCCGCCGCTCAAGATTTTCCCTTGTTTTTCCCCATAAAGACGGTATACTGGAAAAAAGAAACCGCTGTGTTTGAAGGAGGACGTTCCATGAGACGGTTCGACATTGTGGTGGGAGACATCACCCGCTCTGACGCGGAGGCCATCGTCAACGCCGCCAACACCACGCTGCTGGGAGGCTCCGGGGTGGACGGCGCCATCCACGCCGCCGCGGGTCCGGAGCTGCTGGCGGAGTGCCGGACCCTGGGCGGCTGCCCCACCGGAGAGGCCAAGCTGACCAAGGGCTACCGGTTGCGGGCCAAATACGTCCTCCACACCCCCGGCCCCATCTGGCGGGGCGGGGCCCATGGCGAGGCCGCGCTGCTGGCCTCCTGCTACCGCTCCTGCCTGACCCTGGCCCGGGACCACGGAATTGAAACTGTGGACTTCTCCTCCATTTCCACCGGGGTCTACGGCTACCCCCTGCCCCAGGCCGCCACCGTGGCCCTGCGGGCCATTATGGACTTTCTGGCGGAAAACGACCTGCCTAAGCAGGTGCGGATGGTCTGCCACACCCCCCAGGCGGCGGAGGTCTACCGGCAGACCTGGAATCTCTGGTACGCCGGGGAGAAGGAAGATCGTCTGTGAAGCCCCGCGGGACGCCTTGCCAAGGGCTCCCGTTCCAGACGCACCGATTGTCCCCCCCTTGCGGCACACATCTTTATTTCAATCTCTGAGGGCCGCGCCATCAGGCGCGGCCCTTTTGTCACCCTTCGTTTCTTTTGTCATTATTTCTCTGCATTTTGTATCCGTTTTGTCCTGATTTCCTCCGGCGCATCCAGTATCATAAAGTCGAAATCTGACGAAAGTGAGTCTGCGACCATGAAACGCCTTTTCCCCATTCTTTTGATCCTACTGTCTTTAGCAGCCTGCGCCGCAGGCCCACAGGGCCACTCCGGAGAGCGGACCGCGGCTGATGAGAAACCCATCTCCACCCCCCTCATGCCGGAGAAGGATGTCACAGAGGTGGAGCTGATTCCCCAGGAAAACTCCTCAAACACGCCGGACAATTCTCAGGAGACCTCCACAGACACCGCTGGCAGTCTCCTGGAGGATACCGCGGAAGCTGAGCCTATCTCCCAACCGGCGCCCCTTGGGGAGCGGGTGATCGACCCCAGCCGGCCCATGGTGGCCCTGACCTTTGACGACGGCCCCCACGCCCAGTTTACCGACCAGATCCTGGACATTCTGGAGCAGCACAATGCCGTGGCCACATTCTTTGAAGTGGCGACCAATCTACATAAGGACCCCGACGCCGTCCGCCGGGCGGCGGAGATGGGCTGCGAAATCGGCAATCACTCCTACCGCCACGCCAATTTGGGCAAAATGAGCCTGGAGGCCATTCAGGCGGACCTGGCGGCGGCGGACGAACTGTTCATCCAGGTGCTGGGTGAGGCTCCTACCCTGCTGCGGCCTCCCTACGGCTCCTCCAACAAGGCCCTGAAGACCGGCGCGGACCGCACTCTGGTCACCTGGTCCATTGATCCCCAGGACTGGCTGGTGAAGGACGCCGCAAAGGTGACGGCCAGTATCCAGAACGCCGGCAACCTGGACGGTCAGGTGATCCTGCTCCACAGCATCTATGCCAGCACCGTGGAGGCCACCCGGACCCTGGTGCCCTGGCTTCAGGAGCAGGGATACCAGCTGGTCACTGTCAGCGAGCTGCTGACCCTGCGGTTCCGCCAGGAAATCCAGACCAACTGCCTGTACGGCTATGACTTTTTCCTCTCTCAGCTGCCGCCTCTGCCGGAGCCCTCCGCCGGCACGCCTGTTGAGAATGCGGTCATCGCCCAGGGGGATACCTTCCTCCACGACGGTTCCCCCGTTCAGGTTCGTCTGGTAATGACAGAGGGCACCCAGTTAAATGCCGCCGCCAGCCCCGTTGGCGGCGGCTATGCCTTGGGCGGGGACAACCGGATCGGCCGCTGCGCCCTCCAGGTGTGGCAGGGAGAGGCGCTGCTGTCCTCCCGGGACCTGGATGAGGCCTTTTCAGAGGAGCTTCTGTTTCACACCACCGGCTTTCCCCTCTGCTTTTCCGACTACAACAGCGACGGGAATATGGAGATCTGTCTGGGACAGTGGTTCAGCAGCAATGCCAACTGCTACGTTCTCTATTCTCTGGATGAAACCGGCTCCCTGCAGCTGGTCACCCAGCCCGCCGGCGTGCTCTCCAGCGACGGAAAAGCGACAAGTCCCTACTCCGCCGCCTTTGAACCAACAGCGGACGGCTTTGCTGTCTCAGTCTACGACAACGCCTCCGGTCAGACCCTGCGGGCGGCATACCGCTGGAACCCGGAGCAGGAGCTATACCTGTTGTCTGCATAAACCTTCACGGGCAGCCTCACATGCCCTGGTTATAGGGAAATTTCGTTGCGCATGATGGATATTTCCAACTTTTTTCGCTATCCCGCAGGGGGCAAGAAAAGGGCACATCTCACTTTTTACTAGGTCCATATTGGAAAATACAATCTAAAACAACGCAGGAGGGCGTTCCCTATTGGGAACGCCCTCCGGTTATCATTGTCCGTATGCTCTTTTACCGCAGGAAGATCCGCTTTCCGCCGCCGTGAGGCAGCACCCGGCCGATCTTCTGGGCGCTGGGCACGCACTCCTTCAGCTCCTGGTACAGCGCCTCGGCGTCTGCTGGGTCCACGGCCATCAAAAGGCCGCCGGCAGTCTGGGGATCGTACAGCATGTCCTGCTGCCACAGCTCCGTCTCCCCCGGCTCCACCTCCGGCTCGGCGAAGGTCCGGTTGCGGTACATGCCGGCGGGAAGAATGCCCATCTGAGCAAGAGACGCCGCCTCCGGGATCAGGTCGATGTCCCCCACATGGAGTTCCACATCCACGTCGCTGCCCTGGGCCATTTCGCAGACGTGGCCCAGAAGGCCGAAGCCGGTCACGTCGGTACAGGCGTGGACCCGGTACTTCACCATGACGTCCCGGGCGGACTTGTTGAGGGTGGTCATCAGCCGGTAGGCCAGGGCCTCCCCCTCCGGCGAGAGCATCTCCGCCTTCTGGGCGGTGGAGAGGATACCGATGCCCAGGGGCTTGGTAAACAGCAGCACATCTCCGGGCTTTGCCCCGGAGTTGGTCAGCACACGGTCCGGGTGGACGAAGCCCGTGACCGCCAGGCCGTATTTGGGCTCGTCGTCCAGAATGCTGTGGCCGCCGGTGATCAGGGCCCCGGCCTCATAGACCTTGTCGTAGCCGCCCCGGAGCATCTGATGCACCGCGTCCTTGGGCATGGACTCCGGCACCGCCATGATATTCAGGCACAGCTTGGGCTCACCGCCCATGGCATACACATCGCTGAGGGCGTTGGTGGCGGCAATCTGTCCGAAGAGGTAGGGATCGTCGGCAATGGGCGGGAAAAAGTCCACCGTCTGCACCAGGGCCAGGTCGTCGCCGACCTTGTAAACGGAGGCGTCGTCGCTCTTGTCAAAGCCCACCAGCAGATTGGGGTCGTGGTGGACCTTGATGCCCTCCAGCAGCTGGGACAGCACCCCCGCCCCCACCTTGGCGCCGCACCCGGCGCACTTAGCCAGCTTTGTCAGCTTCACTTCATTTTCAGCCATGATGGTCTCCTTTCCAAAGGCGCTGATACGCCGCCTCGATCTCAGACTCGCAGACCGGCCGCTCAGGCCGGTGATGATACAGTTCCCGCCACAGCAGGCCCGTCAGATTGCGGCGGGTATAGGCGTCCATGGCGCCCCATCCCCGCTCCCGGACCAGCCGGTCCGTCACATTTTCCAGTGCCAGAAAGCGGCGATTCTGCGCCTCCGCGTCCTCCGTCCAGCAGTCCAGGCCATAGAGGGGCCGAAGGAGCTCCCCCTGGGGCGTGATTACGGTGATGGTGCTGCTGTCCTCTGAGAAAATCTCCAAAAATGCCAGAGGATGCTGGGGCAGCAAGTGTTCCCGAAGGCAGCGGCTGCGGCCATTTTCATCCACAAAATCCGGCAGCGGGTGGGAGAGGATCTCCTCCCGGGTATACCGGGCAGGAATGGCGGAGAAAATTCCCCACACGAACTGGAGGTCCCGGGCCTCGATGTCCCGAAGCAGGTCTTCGTTGGAGATCAGCGGCGTCTCCTGGTTCCACTTCTCACAGCCCGGCCACCCCTGGGCCTGATAGCACTCCAGCCCCGTGACCAGCCACCAGCAGTTCCAGGCGGAGGCGCCCAGCAGCCGGAGAATCTCCCGGAGATAGCCGCCCCGCTCGATCAGAATTCCGGCCATGACCTCATCGGTCCTCTTTCAGAGCGCCGGTCAGATTCAAAATCGCCTCCAGCACGCCGCCGCCCACCGCCAGGGCCTTGTCACTGGCGCAGTAGCAGTGCTTGATCTCACACCGGGGGTCGATGTCCCCGGCCTTCATGCCCTTGAATACCGGGGTCCCGTCGGCCAGGATGCCCCGCAGCACCCCGTCCAGGGTGCAGATCATGGACTCCCCGTTCACTGTGGCGGCCACGTCTCCCATCTTCACCTGGGCGCCGATGTCCAGCAGCTGGTGAAAGACCCCATCCGCCGGAGCTCGCAGTACCCGCTCCCCGGCAAAGCCGCCGATGAGGCCGGGAATGCCGGTGTTGGGGATGGCACTCCCCTCATGGATCACCCGGCCCAGATAGTGGCCCCGCATGGTCTCCACCACCGCATGGCAGTCCTCCCCGGCGGTGAATCCCGGCCCCACGCCGACGACCACCGGCGCGTCGGTGATTTTGGTACCCAGGTTCTTCTTGGCCAAAATGGCGTCCACCACCGCGTCGGGCTTTAAGATTGGAATGCAGGCCCCTTCCGGGTCCGCCAGGACCGGGATGACACCGGCTTTCAGCAGCTCCAGAGCCTCAGCCGGGCTTTCCGCCCGGCGGGCCGTCAGATCTTCCACCGTGGTCTCCCCGTGGACGATGGCCTGGGAAAAGCACACCGTCCGCCGAATGGCGGTGGGAGCCTGGATGTCGGTCATCACCACCTGCATATGAGCCCTTCTCAGCCGCAGGGCCACGCCGGTGGCCAAATCCCCGGCGCCCCGTATCACAATCAGCATGAAAAATACTCCCCTCTTTGTAAGCTGCCCGCCAAAACCGGGCACTCCAGCAGCGCCGCCAGGGCCTTGGCGTCCGCCAGCTCCCACAGCGTCTCCACTTGGTTGACATAAATTCTTGTATGCAGGGCTTCCGCCCGCAGCACCGCCGCCTCTGTCTCCGGCGTTGCCTCCGCCGTCTCCGGCACGCCCGCCAGAGCCGCGTACCGCTCCGGCCGGTGGGCGGCTTGAACAATGGGCTGCCCGAAGCCGGAGGCCCCCACCACGCAGATGGTCTGGTTGGCCTCCGCTGGGATCACCGGCTCATGGGAGGCGTGGGCCTTCAGAGGGTGATGGGCAGCGCCGTCCGCCTCCACCAGCACGTAGTCAAACCACGCCGCCAGCTGCGCCATAGGCGTCTCCGGCGCGGCCAGCTTGCCTGTATCCGGGAGCAGGGTCCCGGCGCACAGCAGCCGGTGCTTTCGGCGCAGCGCCTCCAGCTCCGCCCCGGTCAGGGCACAAGGCAGGTCGGGGAAGGGCAACATCTTGGTGGTGGTGCACAGCAGCACCCGCTTGCCCTCCGCCGCCAGCTCCCCCCCCAAGGTCCGCAGCAGCGTGGTCTTTCCGCCGCCGCCGATCACGGCGGTGACGCCGGGCCGGACACCCAGCAGGTCCCGCAGCGCCATAGCATCCCCTCCCTCGTTCTTCTTTCCATAGAATAGCACTTCCCCCACCCACCGTCAAGAACGGCGGCCATTCCCAGCGGGATTCCCCTGCCTTTTGCCGGGCGCAACTGCCGGTTGCTAAATTTTCAAGGCCCCTTGGTGGACTTTCAGCCCCAAATCCCCTATACTGAGAGAGCAAAAGGAGGAGCGCCTATGAGCCTTGGAACCAACATCAGCCGCCTGCGGGCGGAAAAGCGGCTGTCCCAGGGGGACCTGGCGGACATCCTGAACGTGTCCCGGCAGTCCGTCAGCAAATGGGAGACGGACTCCAGTGTACCGGACCTGGACAAGCTGGTGAAGCTGAGCCGGGTCTTTGACGTGACGCTGGACCAGCTTGTGACCGGTGAGGAACCGGCGGCGGAGGCAGCTCCGGTGGCCGCCCCTATTATGGTTTCCGGCGGTCTGCCGGGACGGAAAATCGCCGGCATCCTTCTGCTGTGCATGGCCTTTTTGACCGTCCTGGTCTGCATCGGCGCAGGCAGCCTTCTGACAGGGCTATACCTCTGTATTCCCTTTTTGGCCTGCGGCGTCATCTGCTTTCTCGCCAAAAAGCGGCCCGGTCTCTGGTGCGCCTGGGCGGTGTATCTGACATTGGAACTGTACATCCGCTGGGCAACAGGCCTTTCCTGGCAGCTGACCCTGCGCACGCTCTCTTTCACACCGGAGCAAAACTACACCCGGCTCCTCATCGCCTGGGTCCAGCTGATCGCCATGCTGGTGATGTTCGCGGTGACGCTCCGCTCCTTCCGCCATACCCGCTTCCCTTTGAATCGCCGGAATCTCATAGGGCTTGGCAGCAGTTGGGTCGTGCTGATCCTTCTGAATCTTCTGAAAAACCGGGGATATGCGCTTCTTTATCAAATCTCCAAATTCACTTTCAGTCTGGGGCTGCGCATGCTGCTGTGTGCCGGAGACCTGCTGTTCCTGTCCGGCTTCGCCGCCCTGCTGACCATCACATTCTGTGCTGTCCGCTCTCGAAAAAAACGCTCGCCGGAGGCGCCGTGAGGCGCCTCCTTTTTCTTGACTTTTTCCGGCAAAGCACTATAATGTTACCAGAATCGTTTACCTGACCTGAGTATCACGATGGGAGGCTGCACCATGACCGACGGCTGCGGACGGACAATTGATTATCTGCGCCTATCGGTCACGGACCGGTGCAACTACCGCTGCCGGTACTGCATGCCGGAGGAGGGCGTGTGCAAGCGGGACCACCGGGACATGCTGACGCTGGAGGAACTGGCAGAGATCGCCCGGGCGGCGGTGCAGCTTGGTGTAAAGAAGATTCGCTTAACAGGCGGTGAACCCCTGGTCCGCCGGGGGATTGTAGACCTGTGCCGGATGCTGCGGGCCATCCCGGGCCTTCGGGAGCTGTGTCTCACCACCAACGGCTCCCTTCTGCCGGAACTGGCGGCTCCTCTGCGGGAGGCCGGGGTGGACCGGCTGAACATCAGCCTGGACACCCTGCGGCCGGAGCGGTTCGCCCAAATAACCCGGCGGGGACAGCTGTCCGATGTGCTGGAAGGCATTGCGGCGGCAGAGGCAGCCGGTTTTCAGGGTCTGAAATTCGACACCGTTCTCATCGGGGGCTTCAATGACGACGAGATTCCCGATTTTGTGGAGTTGACCCGGGACCACCCCTGGGAGATGCGTTTCATCGAGCTGATGCCCATGGGTCCCTGCGCGGACTGGGACAAGCGCTGTTTCCTGCCGGGCGATGTCGTTCTGCAAAGGATTGGTGCTTTACAGCAAATTGAGAGCTGCGGCGTGGCCCGGCGTTTCCGCCTGCCGGGAGCCAACGGCACCGTGGGCCTGATCTCCCCGGTGAGCCACGATTTCTGCGCCCAGTGCCGCCGCATCCGGGTGACGGCGGACGGCAAGCTGAAGGGCTGCCTCCACAGCCGGGAGGAGATCAATCTGCGGGGCCTCCACGGCGCGGAATTGGAGGACGCCATCCGGCGGGGCATCACCCAAAAGCCCCAGCGCCATCATCTGACGGAGCGCAGGAGCGACACCCCCCGGAACATGAATCAGATCGGAGGCTGAATCCATGGGTGAGCTGACCCATTTCAACGAACAGGGCCGGGCAAAGATGGTGGACGTGACGGAGAAGGCCGTCACCCACCGCACCGCCGTGGCCGCCGGGGAAATCCGTATGGCTCCGGAAACCCTGGAGAAGATCAAAGCCGGCACCATGAAAAAGGGCGACGTATTGGCGGTGGCCCAGGTGGCGGGTATCCAGGCCGCCAAGCACAACTGGGAACTGATCCCCATGTGTCATCCTCTGCCCCTGACCGGCATCGACATCACCTTCGCCTTGTCGGATGAGCCCGCCATGGTGGAGATTCGGGCCGCCGTCACCTGTACCGGCGTCACCGGCGTGGAGATGGAGGCCCTCACCGCCGTTTCCGTGGCGGCCCTCACCATCTATGACATGTGCAAGGCCGTTCAGAAGGATATGCGTATCACCAACATCCGCCTGCTGGAAAAGTCCGGCGGCAAGAGCGGAGATTACAAAATAAAGGAGTGAGCCTTATGGCCACTGTGGTATCCGTCAATATCAGCGAACAAAAGGGGACCATCAAGCACCCGGTCCCAGAAATTCAATTAAAGCTGCGCCACGGCATCGTGGGCGACGCCCACGCCGGGGACTGGCACCGGCAGATCAGCCTTCTGGCGGAAGAGAGCGTGGACACCATGCGCGCCGCCTGCCCCGTCCCCCTGAACGAGGGCGTTTTTGCCGAGAACATCAACACCCGCGGCATCGACCTGAAAAACCTTCCCATCGGGACCCACCTGCGCATCGGTGAGACCGAGGTGGAAGTGACCCAGATCGGCAAGGAGTGCCACAGCGACTGTGCCATCAAGAAGGCCGTGGGCAAGTGCGTCATGCCCACAGAGGGTATCTTCGTGATCGTGGTGAAAGAAGGCACTGTCCGGGCGGGAGACGAGATCGAGATTCTGGAGGCAAAAGCATGAAGCTGATTCGCACTGAGGAAGCCGTGGGCCATGTGCTCTGCCACGACCTGACCCAGATCATCAAGGACCAGTACAAGGATGCCCGGTTCCGCAAGGGCCATGTGGTGACGGAGGCGGATATCCCGGTTCTGCTCTCCATGGGCAAGGAACACCTGTACGTCTGGGAGATGACGCCGGGGATGCTCCATGAGAACGACGCTGCAGAGCGGCTGTACGCCCTGTGCGCCAATGAGCATATGGACCGCAGCGAGGTCAAGGAGGGCAAAATCGAGCTGAAGGCCGCCTGCGACGGCCTCTTCCGGGTGAACTCCGAAAAGCTCATCGCCGTCAACACCGTGGAGGACATCATGATCGCCACCCGCAAGGGCGGCACCGCCGTCCGTAAGGGAGACAAGCTGGCTGGCATGCGGGTGATCCCCCTCATCATCCCGGAGGAGAAACTGCAGGCGGCGGAGCAGGCCGCCGGGGACGCCCCCCTGCTGGAGCTCAAGCCCTGGGTCCGAAAGACCGCCGCCATCGTGGCCACCGGCAGCGAGGTGAAAAAGGGCCTCATCCAGGACACCTTTACTCCTGTTGTCAAGGAAAAGTTGGCGGCCTACGGCATCGAGACGATCTCCGTGGCCTACTCCGGGGACGGGGTGGAGAATGTGGCAAATGCCGTCACTGAGGCTCGGAAAACCGGCGCCGACGTGATCCTCTGCACCGGCGGCATGAGCGTGGACCCGGACGACAACACTCCCGGCGGCATCAAGCAGAGCGG
>CATZYY010000045.1 GCA_958426425.1 uncultured Oscillospiraceae bacterium | reverse complement strand
CCCTTCTCCAACATCACCCTGGACTGGACCGTGCCCAAGGATCTGGAGAACCTGCCGGCCATCGTGGGCGGCAAGGAGATGGACTTCACCTACGGCGACTGCAAAAAAGAGATGGACATGGTCAACAAGGCCTTTATCGAGATCATGACCGAGGGCGACGCCGACGGCCGGGGCTTCCAGTATCCCATCCCCACCTACTCCATCACCAAGGACTTTGACTGGTCCGACACGGAGAACAACCGCCTGCTTTTCGAGATGACCGCCAAGTACGGCACCCCCTACTTCTCCAACTACATCAACTCCGACATGGAGCCCTCCGACGTGCGCAGCATGTGCTGCCGCCTGCGGCTGGACCTGCGGGAGCTGCGGAAGAAGTCCGGCGGTTACTTCGGCTCCGGCGAGTCCACCGGCTCCGTGGGCGTGGTCACCATCAACCTGCCCCGGATCGCCTACCTGTCTCAGACTCCCGAGGAGTTCTACGAGCGTCTGGACCATATTATGGACGTGGCAGCCCGGTCCCTTAAAACCAAGCGCACCGTCATCACCAAGCTGATGGACGCAGGCCTCTATCCCTACACCAAGTACTATCTGGGCACCTTTGAAAACCACTTCTCCACCATCGGCCTGATCGGCATGAACGAGGTGGGCCTCAATGCCAAGTGGCTGCGCAAGGACCTGACCCATCCCGAGACCCAGGCCTTTGCCAAGGATGTGCTCAACCACATGCGGGAGCGCCTGAGCGACTATCAGGAAATGTACGGCGACCTCTACAACCTGGAGGCCACCCCCGCTGAGTCCACCACCTACCGCCTGGCCAAGCACGACGTGGAGAAATACCCCGACATCATCACCGCCGCCAAGAAGCCCGGTGACACCCCGTACTACACCAACTCCTCTCACCTGCCCGTGGGCTGCACCGACGATATCTTTGAGGCCCTGGCGGTACAGGACGATCTCCAGACCCTGTACACCTCCGGCACCGTGTTCCACGCCTTCCTGGGCGAGAAGCTGCCGGATTGGAAGGCAGCCGCCAACCTGGTCCGAAAAATCGCGGAGAACTTCAAGCTGCCCTACTATACCATGTCCCCCACCTACTCCATCTGCCAGGATCACGGCTATATCTCCGGCGAGCACTTCACCTGCCCCACCTGCGGCAAGACCACGGAGGTCTGGAGCCGCATCACCGGGTACTACCGTCCCGTTCAGAACTGGAACGACGGCAAGGTGCAGGAGTTCAAGGACCGCAAGGAGTACGAGCTGGCCAACTCCCACCTGGAGGGCCGCCGGCTCTGCGACCGGGAGAGCGCCGTTCCCGCGGAGTCCGCTCCCGCCGTGTCCGCCTCCGCATCCAGCGGTGAGGACCAGCTGTTCCTGTTCACCACCAAGACCTGCCCCAACTGCAAGATCGCCAAGAGCGAGCTGGAGAAGGCTGGCCTCCACTATCAGGTGATGGACGTCAGCGAACACATGGATCTGGTGAACCAGTACGGCATCCAGCAGGCGCCCACTCTGATCGTCCGCCATGGCGACCAGGTGGAAAAGCTGGTGAATGCCTCCGTCATCAAGAAGTTCGCCACCACCCACGCTTAAATCCAACAACCCAAAAAGGAGGGACCCCCGGTCCCTCCTTTTTCATTCTATATCTTCTTTCAGGAGATCGCCATGAACGAGCATTTTGACATTCTCATTGTGGGCGGCGGCCCCGCCGGGCTCACCGCCGCCATCTATGCCCGACGGGCGGGCAAATCCGTGCTGGTGCTGGAGAGAGAGGCCTTTGGCGGACAGATTGCCTCCTCTCCCCGGGTGGACAACTTCCCCGGCTGCTACGGTGTCTCCGGCGCCGAGCTGGCGGAGCGGCTGTTCTCCCAGGCGGAGGCCCTGGGCGCCCGGGTGGAGCTGGAGGAGGTGCTGTCCATTGCACCAGGCACCCCCCACACCGTCACCACCGACTATGGCACCTACACCGCCTCCGCCCTGGTCCTGGCCACCGGCATGAAGCACCGCTCTTTGGGCCTGCCTGGGGAGGATGCGCTATCGGGCGTCTCCTACTGCGCCGTGTGCGATGGGGCCTTTTACGCCGGAAAGGACGTGGCCGTGGCCGGCGGCGGCAATACCGCCCTTCAGGACGCTCTGTTTCTGTCGGATCTGTGCCGCCACGTGACGGTGATCCACCGGCGTGACTCCTTCCGGGGGGACCCCATTCTGGCCGAAGCCCTTTCCAAGCGGGACAATGTGACGCTTTTGATGAACACGGTCATTACCTCCCTAAAGGGGCTGGACGTCTTAACCGGGTTAGTCCTGCAAAATACCGTTACCGGCGAGACAGCGGAGCTGGAAGTGGCGGGCCTGTTTCAGGCAGTGGGCCAGCAGCCCCAGACGGCGCTGGCAGCTGCCCTGGGGCTCACCGCCGCAGACGGCTTCCTGCCTGCGGGTGAGGACTGCCGCACCGCCGTTCCCGGCATATTTACAGCCGGAGACTGCCGGGCCAAGGAAGTCCGGCAGCTGACCACCGCCTGCGCCGACGGCGCCGTGGCGGCCCTGGCGGCCTGCAGCTGGTGCGAGACACGCTGACAGGACAACCCTGATAAAAACCGTGCGGAGGACGCTGTCCCCCGCACGGTTTTTTGCTTTTTTCACCGTCTGCACCCGCGGACCCCGAAAACATTTCTGAAATGCCTGCCTTGCAAGGGTCGCTCTGCATCCCCCACCTCAAACCGACTCCCCGTTCTCTGTCAAGCCGCTGCAGCCGGCGCAATGCACCTAGAAAAAGCTTTGTTCCCCCATAGCGGCACTTCAAGCTCTACAAGGAGCCGCGGAAAAGGCTGCAGCGAACTTGTCCATTTTGTCTATTGCGAGCAGTGCGCAAATTCGGTAAAATAAGGTATGACCTTTATTGGTAATACCTATGATTGAAGATTGAGGTGAGTTTATGAGTACGCAGCCGTCCCAGGCCAAGACCATTCGCCTTCAGCTGCTCTCGGATATGAAGGAAGGAATCTACGCCAACTGTGAGCGTCTCCCACGGGAGAGCGTACTGTCCGAAAAGCTGGGCATCAGCCGTACCCAGCTGCGGGATATTCTGGCCTCCCTGGAACGGGAGGGTTTCATCACCCGTCGGCATGGTGTGGGTACCATCATCAACCGCCACGTGTTGGAGGCCACGGCCCGCATGGATATCGAGGTGGAATTCCTGGATATGATCCGTCAAAGCGGCTATCAGGCAGAGGTGGCCTACGTCCGGGTATCCGACGGTGTGGCTGACGCCAAAATCGCCGGTCAGCTGAATATGGAGGAGGGCGATCCCATTATCCGCGTTGCCCGACTCTGCACGGCCGACGGCCGTCCCGCCATCTACTGCGAGGATGTGGTCAACAAGGCTCTGGTCCGGGGAAATTACACCATCCAGGACCTGAAACTGCCTATCTTCCACTTCCTCCAGCGCTTTTGCGGCATCTATCCCTACCTGGACCTGACCGATCTGAAGCCCATTACGGCGGACGCTGCCCTGGCGGAGACGCTGCAGGTGAACATCGGTGCGCCGGTGCTGTTTATGGATGAGGTGGACTTCGATATTGACGGTAAGCCGGTGTTCTGCTCCCAGGAATATTTCGCGGACGGCTTTTTCCGTCACACAGTTCTGCGCAAAAAGCTCTAAGGAGGACATTCCAGCATGAAAAAAGTTGCTGTCATCATGGGTTCCGATTCCGACTGGGCCGTTGTCAAAGGCGCCTGCACTCAGCTGCAGGCGCTGGGCATTCCCTTTGAGGCCCACATTCTCAGCGCCCACCGCACTCCCGCCGCTGCGGCGGATTTTGCCAAGGGCGCCCGGGCCAGCGGATTCGGCGTTATCATCTGCGCCGCCGGCATGGCGGCACACCTGGCCGGTGCCTTTGCCGCCAACACCACCCTGCCGGTGATCGGGATTCCCATGAAGGGCGGCGCCATGGACGGGCTGGACGCCCTGCTCTCCACGGTCCAGATGCCCAGCGGCATTCCCGTTGCCACAGTGGCCCTGAACGGTGCCAAAAACGCAGCGGTCTTGGCGGCCCAGATTCTGGCCGTGGAGGACGGTGAATTGGCCGCCCGGCTGGACCAGGCCCGAACCGCCATGACTGCCCAGATTGCCGAAAAAGAGGCCAAGCTCCAGGCGGAGCTCGTTCAGCTATAAAAACAGAAAATTTCAAATAAAAACAGGAGGACAACTACCATGCAGAAGTTGGAGCAAATCTACGAAGGCAAGGCCAAAAAGGTTTTCCGCACGGACGATCCGGAGCTGTTTATCGTCTCCTACAAGGACGACGCCACCGCCTTCAACGGCCTGAAAAAGGGCACCATCGCCGGTAAGGGCGCCATCAACAACCGCATGACCAACAACCTCATGCGCCGCCTGGAGGCACAGGGTGTCCCCACCCACTTCGTAGAGGAGCTCAGCGACCGAGAGACCCTGGTGAAGAAGGTCTCCATTGTTCCCCTGGAAGTCATTATCCGTAACATCTCCGCCGGCTCCTTTGCCAAGCGGTACGGTGTGGAGGAGGGCATCGTCTTTGACGCGCCCACCATCGAGTTCTCCTATAAAAACGACGAGCTGGGCGATCCCCTGCTCAACGAGTACCATGCGCTGGCCCTGAAGCTGGCCACCAAGGAGGAAATCGACCTCATTAAGAAATACGCCTTTGCCGTCAATGACCTGCTCAAGGGCTTCATGAAGGAAATCGGCATCGACCTGGTGGACTTCAAGCTGGAATTCGGCAAGACCTCCGACGGGACCATCGTCCTGGCCGACGAGATCAGCCCCGACACCTGCCGGCTGTGGGATGAGAAGACCCACGAAAAGCTGGACAAGGACCGCTTCCGCCGGGATCTGGGCGGTGCCGAGGAGGCCTATGAGGAGGTCATGCGCCGCCTCATGGGAGAGCAGTAAACCATGGGCGGCTTTTTTGGCGCAATTTCCAAGCGGGACTGCGTGCTGGACGTATTTTTCGGCGTAGACTACCACTCTCACCTGGGCACCCGCCGGGGAGGCATGGCCATCTACGATCCGGCCACCGGCTTCCAGCGGCAGATCCACAACATTGAAAACACACCCTTCCGCACCAAGTTTGAAGCGGACCTGCCGGAATTTCACGGCTGCAGCGGCATTGGCTGCATCTCCGACACGGACCCTCAGCCCCTGCTGGTACGCTCCCACCTGGGCCTGTATGCCATCACCACCGTGGGCATTATCAACAACGTGGACGAGCTGGCGGAGAAATACTTCTCCCACCACGGCCATCAGTTCATGGCCATGAGCTCCGGGAAGGTCAACGAGTCGGAGCTGATTGCCGCCCTCATTAATCAGGAAGACTCCCTGGTTGACGGCATCCGCCACGCTCAGGAGGTCATTGACGGCTCTGCCACCATCTTGCTTTTGACGCCGGAGGGCATCATCGCCGCCCGGGACAAGCTGGGCCGCCTGCCGGTGCTGGTGGGACAAAACGACGACGGCTGCTGCGTCTCCTTTGAGTCCTTGCCTACCAGAAGCTGGGCTATCAGACCGCCTATGAGCTGGGTCCCCAGGAGATTGTAAAAGTCACCGCCCAGGGCGTGGAGTCCCTGGCCCCCGCCGGAGAGAAAATGCGCATCTGCGCCTTCCTCTGGACTTACTACGGCTACCCCAACTCCAACTACGAGGGCGTCAATGTGGAAGTCATGCGCTACCGCAACGGTGAGATCATGGCCCGGGACGAGGTGGCCAGAGGCATGCTGCCCAAGGTGGACTATGTGGCCGGCGTACCGGACTCCGGCGTACCCCATGCCATCGGCTTTGCCAACCGCAGTGGCAAGCCCTTTGCCAGACCCTTTGTCAAATACACCCCTACCTGGCCCCGGTCCTTTATGCCCACCAGTCAAGACGTGCGCAACCAAGTGGCCAAAATGAAGCAGATTCCTGTCCCCGAGCTGATCGAGGGCAAAAAACTGCTGTTCGTGGACGACTCCATCGTTCGGGGCACCCAACTTCGGGAAACAGTGGAATTTCTCTATAAGAGCGGCGCGGCGGAAGTCCACATGCGCTCCGCCTGTCCCCCTATCATGTACGGCTGCAAATACCTGAACTTCTCCCGCAGCAACTCCGACATGGACCTTCTGGCCCGGCGCACCATTCAGAACCTGGAGGGTGACGAAGGCCAGCAGCATCTGGAGGAATATGCCGATTCCTCCACCGAACGGGGCCAGTGCCTGCTGAAAACCATCTGCCAGCAGCTGGGCTTTGACTCCCTGGGCTATCAGTCCCTGGAGGGGCTGCTGGAGGCCATCGGTATCGACCGGGATAAAATCTGTACCTACTGCTGGACGGGAAAAGAGTAATCTCCCCGGTGCCGCCGGCCACCTTTTCTCCCCTTTAAATCCCACCGCGTTTTTTCCTTGTTTGACTTTGGAGGTTTGATGAGATGAAAAACTCCCATTCCGCGTCCTACGCCGCCGCCGGCGTCAATATTGAGGCCGGTTACGAGGGCGTGCGGCTGATGAAGGCCCACGTGGACCGCACCATAATCCCCGGTGTGGTCTCCGGCATCGGCGGCTTTGGCGGGCTGTTTGCCCCGGACCTTGCCGGCATGGCGGAGCCTGTGCTGGTCTCCGGCACCGACGGTGTCGGCACCAAGCAGCGCATCGCTCAGCTGATGGACCGGCATGACACCGTGGGCATCGACTGTGTGGCCATGTGCGTCAACGACATCGTCTGCTGCGGCGCCAAGCCTCTTTTTTTCCTGGACTACATCGCCATTGGCAAAAACGATCCCCAGAAGGTGGCCGCCCTGGTATCCGGCGTGGCGGAGGGCTGCGTTCAGGCAGGCTGCGCCCTGATCGGCGGGGAGACTGCCGAGCACCCCGGTGTTATGGCTGCCGATGACTACGATTTGGCGGGCTTTTCCGTGGGAATTGTGGACAAGGCCAAGATCATCGACCACAGCGCCATGGAGCCCGGTGACGTGGTACTGGCCCTGCCGTCCTCCGGCCTCCACTCCAACGGCTATTCCCTGGTCCGCAAAGTTTTCGACGTGGAGCACGCCGACCTGGGCGCCCACGTTCCCGACCTGGGTCAGTCCCTGGGCGAGGCCCTGCTGACCCCCACCTGCATCTACGTCAAGCCGGTACTGGCGGCTTTGGCTGCGGCGGACATTCACGGTATCAGCCACATTACCGGCGGCGGCTTCTATGAAAACATTCCCCGCTGCCTGCCCCAGGGCCTGACCGCAAAAATTGAGAAGGCCGCCCTGCGGATTCCCCCCATCTTCCCCCTGCTGCAAAAAACCGGAGACATTCCCGAGCGGGACATGTTCAACACCTTTAACTGCGGCGTGGGCATGGTGGTCATCGTCTCCGCCGCCAGTGCCGACAAGACACTATCCGCCCTGCGGGAGAGCGGCTGCGATGCCTATCCCGTAGGCGAGATTGTCCAGGGAGAGGAACAGGTGATCTTATGTTAACCCGTGCCAGGATTGCGGTACTGGTCTCCGGAGGAGGCACCAATTTGGAGGCTCTGCTGCGCTCTCAGGAGCGGGGCAATCTGGCCCACGGTGAAATCGTCCTGGTGTGCGCCAGCCGCCCCGGTGTTTACGCTCTGACCCGGGCCGCCAACCACGGTGTTCCGGGTGTCGTGGTAGAGCGCTCTGGAAAAAGCCAGGAGTGCTTTGAGACGGAATTGCAGGAGCACTTACTGCGCTGCAAAGCCGACGTGATTGTTTTAGCGGGCTTTTTGTCTATTTTATCGGCAGATTTTGTCCGCCGCTGGCCCAATCGAATTGTCAACGTCCACCCCTCCCTCATTCCCTCCTTCTGTGGAAAGGGGTATTACGGCCTGCGGGTCCACGAAGCTGCCCTGGAACGAGGCGTGAAAGTCACCGGCGCCACCGTCCATCTGGTCAATGAGATCCCGGATGGCGGCCGCATTTTGCTGCAAAAGGCGGTGGACATTTTGCCGAAGGACACACCGGAGACCTTACAGCGCCGTGTGATGGAGCAGGCGGAATGGGTGTTGCTCCCCCAGGCGGTCGAGATGTTATGTAAACAAATTTCCGAGAAGGGAGTTTTTCCCGCATGAAAGAACTGGAACTGAAATACGGCTGCAATCCCAACCAAAAACCCTCCCGCATCTTTATGCGTGATGACGCCGACCTGCCCATCACCGTGCTCAACGGCAAACCCGGCTACATCAATTTTCTGGACGCTCTCAACTCCTGGCAGCTGGTCCAAGAGCTGAAGGCCGCCACCGGTCTGCCCTCTGCCGCCAGCTTTAAGCACGTCTCCCCCGCCGGCGCCGCCGTGGGCGCGCCGTTGTCTGAGACGGACCGGAAGATCTACTTTGTGGACCCGGAGGCGGAGCTGAGTCCCATTGCCTGCGCCTATATCCGGGCCCGGGGCGCCGACCGGCTGTGTTCTTACGGCGACTGGGCGGCCCTCAGCGATGTGTGCGATGCCGCCACCGCCCGGTATTTAAAATATGAGGTGTCCGACGGCATCATCGCCCCCGGTTACACGGAGGAGGCCCTGGAAATTCTGAAAACCAAGAAAAAGGGCAATTACAATGTGGTGCAGATCGACCCGGATTATGTGCCCGCTCCCCAGGAGTACAAGGATGTCTTCGGCGTCACCTTCCAGCAGGGCCGCAACAACTTCAAAATTGACCAGGAACTGCTGGGCAATATCGTCACGGAAAACAAGGACCTGCCTCAGGCTGCCAAGATCGACATGATCGTGGCCCTCATTACCCTGAAATACACTCAGTCCAATTCCGTATGCTATGTGAAGGACGGACAGGCCATCGGCGTTGGCGCCGGACAGCAAAGCCGCATCCACTGCACCCGCCTGGCCGGCTCAAAGGCCGATAACTGGTGGCTGCGGCAGCATCCCAAGGTATTGGGCCTGCAATTTGTGGAGGGTATCCGCCGCCCGGACCGGGACAACGCCATCGACATCTACACCTCCGACGAGTATGAGGATATTCTGGCCGACGGCGTGTGGCAGCAGACCTTTGCCGTAAAGCCGGAAGTGCTGACGGCGGAGGAGAAAAAGGCCTGGATCGCACAGCTCTCCGGCGTCACCTGCGGCTCCGACGCCTTCTTCCCCTTCGGGGACAATGTGGAGCGGGCCCGGAAATCCGGTGTGCAGTACATCGCCGAGCCTGGCGGCTCCATCCGGGACGACCATGTAATCGAGACGGCCAACAAGTACGGCATGGTCATGTGCTTTACGGGAATGCGGCTGTTCCACCACTGACTCGTCGCAAGCTCCGCATCCCTTGCTTTCGGGCCATACCCGAAAACAAAGTCCCTCCGCTGCTCCTCGTTTTCCCCGGGCAAACGCTTCGTTGGTTTCCCCGGGGAGGTAGGACAGGGGACGCTGTCCCAGGGACAATCCAGGGAAAACATACCAAATAGATTTGGGAGGATACCATGAAACTTCTGGTGGTGGGCGGCGGAGGCCGCGAGCACGCCATTATCAAAAAGCTCCGGGAGAACCCGGAGGTGGAGACCATCTACGCCCTGCCCGGCAACGGCGGCATTGCCGCCGACGCCGTGTGCGTGCCGGAGATCGGCGCCAAGGACATTGAGAAAATCGTGGAATTTGCCGTTTCCCACAGCGTGGACTTCGCCGTGGTGGCACCGGACGACCCGCTGGCCCTGGGCTGTGTGGACCGGCTCCACGAGGCCGGCATCCCCTGCTTCGGTCCCGACGCCAAGGCCGCCCGCATCGAGGCCAGTAAGGTCTTCTCCAAGAACTTGATGAAAAAATACGGCATCCCCACCGCCGAGTATCAGGTGTTCGACGCCCCGGCCAAGGCGCTGGAATACCTGCGCACCGCCGCCTTCCCCATCGTCATCAAGGCCGACGGCCTGGCCCTGGGCAAGGGCGTGCTGATCCCCCAGAACCTCCAGGAGGCAGAGGCCGCCGTCAAGTCCATTATGGAGGACAAGGTCTTCGGCGCCTCCGGCAACGAGATCGTCATTGAGGAGTTCCTCACGGGACCGGAGGTCAGCGTCCTGGCCTTTACCGACGGCACCGCCATCGCCCCCATGGTGTCCTCCATGGACCACAAACGTGCCGGAGAGGGCGACACCGGCCTCAACACCGGCGGCATGGGCACCATCGCTCCCAACCCCTGCTATACGCCGGAAATGGCCCAGGTCTGCATGGACACCATTTTCCTGCCCACCCTCTCCGCCATGCGGGCGGAGGGCTGTCCCTTCAAGGGGTGCCTGTACTTTGGTCTGATGCTGACCCCCAAGGGGCCCAAGGTCATCGAGTACAACTGCCGCTTCGGCGACCCGGAGACCCAGGTGGTGCTGCCCCTGCTGAAAACCGACCTGCTGACGGTCATGCGGGCCGTGGAAAATGAAACCTTGTCCGATCTGACGGTGGAGTGGCGCAAAGGCGCCGCAGCCTGCGTGATCTTGGCCTCCGGCGGCTATCCCGGCCACTATGAAAGGGGCAAGGCCATTACGATTCCCGCCGCCCTTCCGGAAAACCTCACCGTCTACCACGCCGGAGACACCCTGACGGAGGATGGCTCACTGGTGACCTCCGGGGGACGGGTGCTGGGCGTCACCGCAGTGGCTGACACGTTGGAGCAGGCTCTCCAAAGCGCCTATGCCGCTGCCGACACCATTGACTTTGCGGGCAAGTACCTGCGCCGGGACATCGGCCGCAGGGCCTTGGCCGCTATGCACTGATCCGTGGGCCCGCCGTACGGCGGGCTCCCTTATCCCAACACCCACAAAAACAGCGCCTGCGGGCGCATGGAGGTTTTGCCATCATGGTACGACGCATTTATGTGGAGAAAAAGCCCCCTCTGCGGCAGGAGGCCTCGGAGCTGCTGCGGGAGCTGCGGACCCTGCTGGGCATCACTACCCTGACGGGTCTCCGGCTCCTGAACCGCTATGACGTGGAGGGACTGGACGAGGCCGCCTTCCGCCGGGCGGTGAACACCGTGTTTTCCGAGCCCCAGGTGGACGACGCCACGGCGTCTCTCCCCGCCGGGGACTTCACCGCCTTTGCCGTGGAGTATCTGCCCGGTCAGTTTGACCAGCGGGCGGACTCCGCCGAAGCCTGCATTCAGCTAATGACCCAGGGGGACCGCCCCCGGCTCCGCAGCGCCAAGGTATACCTGCTCTCCGGGCAGCTGTCCCCCGCCGACGTGGAGAAGATCAAGAGCTACGTCATCAACCCGGTGGAGGCTAGGGAGGCCGGATTGGAGACGGTGGACTCCCTGGCCATGGAGGTGGACCAGCCGGCGCCGCCTATGGTGCTGGAGGGGTTCACCGCCATGGACGATGCCGCTCTGGGGGGGCTGATCGCCTCCCTGGGCCTTGCCATGGACCTGGGGGATCTCCAGTGCTGCCGGGATTACTTTGCCCAGGAGCACCGGGACCCCACCATTACCGAAATCCGAATTTTAGACACCTACTGGTCCGACCACTGCCGCCACACCACCTTCGGCACGGTGCTCACCGACATCGCCTTTGACGATGTCCGGGCCAAGGCGGCCTATGAGCGCTATCTCACCGTCCGGGAGGCCACCCACGCCGGGGAAAAGCCCATCACCCTCATGGACATGGGCACCCGTGGCGCCAAGTACCTCAAGCAGCAGGGGCTGCTTCCTGATCTGGACGAGTCCGAGGAGATCAACGCCTGTACGGTGAAGATCGACGTGGACGAGGACGGTGTGGACAAGCCCTGGCTGCTGCTATTCAAGAACGAGACCCACAACCACCCCACGGAGATCGAGCCCTTCGGCGGCGCGGCCACCTGCATCGGCGGCGCCATCCGGGACCCCCTGGCAGGCCGGGGCTATGTATATCAGGCCATGCGGGTCACCGGCGCGGCGGACCCCCGAACTCCCATTGCCGACACCATTCCCGGCAAGCTCCCCCAGCGCAAGATCGTCCAGTCCGCCGCCAATGGGTACAGCTCCTACGGCAACCAGATCGGCCTGGCCACAGGCCTGGTGGATGAGATCTACCACAAGGGCTACGCCGCCAAGCGCCTGGAGATCGGCGCCGTGGTAGGCGCCGTGCCTGCCGGCAGCGTCCGGCGGGAGGTGCCCCAGCCCGGCGACGTGGTGATTTTGCTGGGCGGACACACCGGCCGGGACGGCATCGGCGGCGCCACCGGCTCCTCCAAGAGCCATGACAGCAAATCCGTGTCCACCTGCTCGGCGGAGGTCCAGAAGGGCAACGCCCCGGAGGAGCGCAAGCTCCAGCGGCTGTTCCGTCACAGCGAGGCGGTGCGGCTCATCAAGCGCTGCAATGACTTCGGCGCCGGCGGCGTATCCGTGGCCGTGGGCGAGCTGGCGGACTCCCTGGACATCGACCTCTCCGCCGTGCCCAAGAAATACGAGGGCCTGGACGCCACGGAGCTGGCCATCTCCGAGTCCCAGGAGCGCATGGCGGTGGTGGTGGAAGCCAAGGACGCCCCCCGCTTCATGGAGATCGCTGCCCAGGAAAACCTGGAGTCCACCGTGGTGGCCACCGTCACCGACACCGGACGTATGGTCATGCGGTGGAACGGGCAGACTGTGGCGGACCTGAGCCGGGCCTTCCTGAATACCAACGGCGCCGCCAAGCAGGCAGCTGCTCGGGTGGAGGCCCCCAGAACCTCCAAGTCCATTCCCGTCACCAACTTCCACGACACCCTCAAAGCCTTCGCCGCCGATTTGAATGTCTGTTCCCGGCAGGGCCTTTGCGAGCGGTTCGACTCCACCATCGGCGCCGGCTCCGTGCTGATGCCCTTTGGCGGCAAGTACCAAAAGACTCCCACCCAGGCCATGGCCGCCAAGCTCCCGGTGCTGGGTCACGAGACCACCACCTGCTCCATCATGGCCTGGGGCGGCGATCCCCACGTGATGGACGACTCCCCCTACCGGGGCGCCTATCTGGCGGTGGCGGAGTCCGTGGCCAAGGTCGTCGCCGCCGGCGGCGACCGGAGAAAGTGCTGGCTGTCCTTCCAGGAGTACTTTGAGAAGCTGGGCACCGCCCCGGAGCGCTGGGGCAAGCCCGTGGCCGCGCTGCTGGGCGCTCTCTCCGCCCAGCTGGACCTCCAGTGCGCCGCCATCGGCGGCAAGGACTCCATGTCCGGGTCCTTCAACGATCTGGACGTGCCCCCCACCCTGGTGTCCTTCGCCGTGTCCGTGGGCAAGACGGGCCGCATCCTCTCGGGCGAGTTCAAGGGCCCCGGCCATAAGGTCTACCTGCTGGAGCCCAAGACGGAATCCGACGGCGCTTTGAACCCCGAGAGCCTCTGCGCCGTGCTGGACGCCGCCCAGGCTCTCATCGCCTCCGGCAAGGTCCTCAGCGCCAGTGTGACGGGTTTCGGCGGCATCGCCGTGTCGGTGCTGAAAAATTGCCTGGGCAACGGCCTTGGCTTTTCCTTCACCGACGCCTTCCTGCCGGCGGACCTCTTTACCCGGCGCCCGGCGGCACTGCTGCTGGAAACCGCAGAGGACCTGGACACCGGCGTGTGCGTAGGCGTTACCAACGGCAGCGGCTGCATCTGCTGCGAGTGCGAGTCCATCACCCTTCCGGAGCTGCTGGTGCCCTATGATGAAACCCTGGAGGATGTGTTCCCCATGACCGCCGCCCAGGGAAGCAACCCTGTGCCGAGCCTGGAGGCCCCCGCCTTCACCCGTACCGCGCCCAAAACCGGCTGCGCCGCGCCCCGCGTGCTGATCCCAGTGTTCCCGGGCACCAACTGTGAGTATGACAGCGCCCGGGCCGTGGAGCGGGCGGGACTGGTGCCGGAAATTCTGGTGCTGAACAACCGCTCCGCCGCCGATGTGTCCGATTCCGCCGCCCGGTTCGCCAAGGCGGCCAGGGACAGCCAGATCATCTTCATCCCCGGCGGCTTCTCCGGCGGCGACGAGCCCGACGGCTCCGGCAAATTCATCACCGCCTTCTTCCGCAACGGACAGGTGTCCGACGCAGTCATGGACCTGCTGAAAAACCGGGACGGGCTGATGCTGGGCATCTGCAACGGCTTCCAGGCCCTCATCAAGCTGGGTCTGGTGCCCTACGGCGAAATCCGGGACATGGACGATACCTGCCCCACCCTGACCTACAATGTCATCGGCCGCCACCAGTCCCGGATCGTCCGGACCCGGGTGGCCTCCAACCGCTCTCCCTGGCTGAGCCGGGTATATGTGGGCGATGTGGTCAGCGTGCCCATCTCCCACGGCGAGGGCCGGTTCCTGTGCCGCCCGGAGCTGCTGGAGCAGCTGGCGGAAAACGGGCAGATCGCCACCCAGTATGTGGACCTGGGCGGCACACCCACCATGGACGTGGCCTTCAACCCCAACGGCTCCGTCTGGGCGGTGGAGGGCATCACCTCTCCCGACGGCCGCGTTTTGGGCAAGATGGGCCACTCCGAGCGGATCGGCCCGGGCCTCTATCAGAATGTGCCCGGTCAGTATGACCTGCAGTTGTTTTCCTCTGCCAAGGATTATTTCTCCATTTAACACTTGTTTTTCTCCGTAGTTGTGGTATCCTAATGCAAATCCGCGAATCTTCAGAAACGAGGTGGCCCCATGGCATACTTTTTTCCAGAACCCTCCCGGACCTTCAGCGAATATCTGCTGGTACCCGGCTACTCCTCCTCGGAGTGCATCCCCGCCAATGTCTCTTTGAAGACGCCGGTGGTGAAGTTCAAAAAGGGCGAGGAGCCCGCTCTCACCATGAACGTGCCCATGGTCTCCGCCGTCATGCAGGCGGTCTCCG
>CATZYY010000044.1 GCA_958426425.1 uncultured Oscillospiraceae bacterium | reverse complement strand
CGTCGGTGGCGGCGGAGCTGGGCCGGCCAGTGTCCCGGCCGGCTCTGGCGGCGGCGCTGATCACCCGGCTGGACCGGCTCCGGCTTGCGCTGTCCTCCGGCGACGTTGGCGATTATCTGACAGAGTACCGCCGCCGGTGCGTGAACCTGGGCAAACGGGTGCGGCTGGTGTCCCCGACCGGAGAGGAGCGGGGAGAGGCGGTGGACGTGGACCGGGACTTTGGCCTGGTGGTCCGCCGGGACGACGGCTCCGTTACTACGGTCCGCTCTGGTGAAGTCTCCGTCCGGGGACTGTACGGGTATACGGAGTAAGGCGGGATACCTTGGGAGATCTGCGGCCCCGGACTTTGCGGGACAGAGGCTGCGACTGCAACGGCCCTGTCGGTTAACAATACCACAAAACCGGCAGGCCCGGCGTTTTACCTCTGTGGAGGGAGCGGGCGGCGTGGCTGGCGGTAGTCCGGGAGAGAGGCAGCTCCTTTTTCGCCGGCTTTCAAAGGCACAGGGCGGCCCGCGGGCGGCGAAGCATTTCGCAAGTCGTGAATTTCCTGAAAATTCGACAGCTCCGGGCTTGACGGCTTGGGGAAAAGCCGATATTATGTCAAGTGTAGAAAAAACCGTGGAAGCGCGGAAGGAGGGCCCCTATGGCCATGATACGCTGCCCCGTCTGCGGGGAGAAATATTCCGATACTTACCGCCACTGTCCCTTTTGCGAGGAGGACGAGGCGCTGCGCCAGGGGGAGCAGATCCGGCGCAATGTGAGCCGCGGCGGCAGGCGGAGCGCCCGCCGTCAGCAGCCCAGCTTGCTGAGTCCCCTGCTGATTCTATTGATTTTGATTCTGGCGGCACTGCTGGTCTATCTGCTCTTTGGCGACAAGCTGGCCCAGACCCTCTTTGGGGAGAGCGCCTCCCAGCAAGTAGAGGAGACTCTGGACGGACAGGGAGACGATGTTACCATGCCGGAGGTGGACGGGGTGGAGGACCCTGACCAGGAGACCGGCACCGAGACCACGGACCCCTCTCAGGTAGATCCCACTACCCTGCCGGAGACCCTGACCATAGCCTATCTGGGCAGCCCCAGAGAGGAATTCACCATGACGGTGGGAGACGACCCCATCCCGCTGACGGCCTCCGGCGGCACCGGCACCTATGCCTGGAGCAGCAGCGACGACGGCATTGCCTCCGTGGACGCGGAGGGCAAGGTGACTGCCATCTCCGCCGGGCAGGCAACGCTGACTGTCACGGACGGCACCGGCAAGGGCACCTGTGAGGTGATCGTCAAGGCCGGCGCCTCCAACGGCACATCCTCCGGCGGCAGTTCCACCGGCACCTCCACTGGAACTTCTGCCGGCACGCTGAAGGCCGGGCCCGCGGTGGTGGTCAACGGCGGAAACGGCGTCCGTGTCCGGTCCGGTCCCAGCACCAACGATGAGATCCTGGCCACCATCCCCAACGGCGGGTCCGTGGAAGTGGTGGAGAGCGCTGGTGACGGCTGGTACAAGATCACCTTCGCTGATGTGGGCGGCGTTACCACCACCGGCTACATGAAGGGCGAGTACCTGTCCAATTCGTAACATCCATTCCAAAATATCCCCGGATGCCGCGGCATTCGGGGATATTTCATTGCACCCGCGGAAGAAATATGCTATCATCGGTAATGCACAGACCAACTGTTTGAAGGAGACTATCATGACAAGCCGTTCATTTCGGGAGCGGTCCGCCCTGCGGATTTTTCTCTCCTATTTCTATCCCCACCGAAAGCTGTTTGCCCTGGATATGTGCTGCGCCCTGGTGATCTGCCTGATCGACCTGGCGTTCCCCGCCATATCCCGGTGGTGCCTGTACGAATTGCTGCCCCAGAATGCCTACGGGGCCTTTTTTGCCGTCATGGCGGTGGTGTTTGCGGCCTTTGCCCTGCGGGCGGTGATGCAGTATGTGATCTGCTACTGGGGCCACACCTTCGGCATCCTGGTGGAGGCGGACATCCGACGGGATCTGTTCCACCACATGCAGGAGCTGAGCTTCGACTACTATGACCGCAACCGCACCGGACAGCTGATGAGCCGGCTGACTGCGGACCTCTTTGATATTACGGAGCTGGCCCACCACGGCCCGGAGGACGTGTTCATCTCCGGCGTCACCATTGTGGGGGCTCTGTGCGTCATGTTCTCTATCCAGTGGCGTCTCGCTCTGGTGATCGCCGTGATTCTGCCGGTGTTCTTCGCCGTGGTGTGGCGGTGCCGCCGCTCCATGAGCGAGGCCTCCCGCCGGGTCAAGCAGAAGACCGCCGTCATCAACGCCGACATTGAGTCCGGCCTCTCCGGCATCCGCACCGCCAAGGCCTTCGCCAACGAGGAGGCGGAGATGGAGAAGTTCGATGTCTCCAACAACAGCTTTAAAACTTCCAAGCGACAGTTCCACAAGGCCATGGGGCGATTTAATGCCACTATGGAGTTCTTTTTGTGCATTTTATCGGTGGCTGTGATCTCCGTGGGCGGCTTCTTAATCATGCGGGGTCAAATGGACACCGTGGACCTCATCACCTTCAGCCTCTATATTACGACCTTTGTAAACCCGGTTCGGAAGCTCTCCAATTTTGCCGAGCTCTTTGCCAACGGCACCGCCGGCTTCGGCCGGTTTGTGGAGCTGATGCGGGAGGAGCCCACTTTGCAGGACGCGCCCGACGCAGTGTCCCTGGACCGGGTGGAGGGCCGTATTGACGTGGACCACGTGGAGTTTGCCTATCAGGCGGATTTGGCGGTGCTCCACGACGTGGACCTCCATATCCGGCCCGGCGAGACCATTGCCGTGGTGGGGCCTTCCGGCGGCGGGAAGTCCACCCTGTGTCAGCTGATCCCGCGGTTTTACGATGTGACCGCCGGCGCCGTCCGCATTGACGGGCAGGATGTGCGGACGGTCACCCAGGAGTCCTTGCGCCGGAACGTGGGCGTGGTGCAGCAGGACGTATTCCTCTTTGCCGCCAGTATCCTGGAGAATATTCGCTACGGAAAACCCGGCGCCTCCGAGGAGGAAGTGGCCAGGGCAGCAAAGCTGGCGGAGATCTATGACGATATCGTGGCCATGCCGGAGGGGTTCAACACCTACGTGGGAGAGCGGGGGGCTCTGCTCTCCGGCGGACAGAAGCAGCGGATCTCCATTGCCCGCATCTTTTTGAAGGACCCGCCGGTGCTGATTCTGGACGAGGCCACATCCGCCCTGGACTCCGTGACGGAGGCCAAGCTCCAGGAGGCCTTTGAGAAGCTGTCCCATGGCCGCACTACCATCATCATCGCCCACCGCCTCTCCACGGTCCGCAGCGCCGACCGCATCGCCGTGGTGGAGGACGGCCGCATCACGGAGTTGGGCAGTCATGAGGAGCTGATGGCCAAAAACGGCGCCTACGCGGCGCTGGTGCGGACCCAGGAACTGATCGGTCATGGAGAAGAGTAAGCTGCTGGACCGCTGCGGCGCCCTGGGAGAGGACCGGCTGCTGCTGGCCAAGGTTCTGGACCGGGCAGAGCAGGCGCAGCGGCGGAACATTCCCGCCGCCACGGATTTTCTCAGCCCCGCCCAGCGGGTGCAGGCGGAGGACCTGCTGCGCCTGGCAGGCATTGGCCAGACGGCCTATGTTTCCTTGGGCGGTTATGAGGCGGCGGAACGGCGGATTTTGCTGTTTCTGCCGGATTGGCTGGAGGCGGAGGACGCGAAGACCCAGAGTCCTCTGCGGTGCCTGCGGGCGTTCTTCCGAGCGGAGGAGACAACCCCCACGCACCGGGATTTCCTGGGCAGCCTGATGGGACTTGGCATCGTCCGGGAAAAGGTGGGAGACATTTTGGTGGGACCGGAGAGCGCGGACCTGGTCGTGCTGGACACAGTGGCGGATTTCCTGCTGCAAAGCTGGACCAGCGCCGGCCGTACCCACCTAAAAGTGACCGCCGTTGAACCGGGGGAGCTGCAAATCCCGGAGACTAAAATGGAGGAGGTGCGGGACACCGTCTCCTCTCTGCGGCTGGATGCGGTGGTGTCCTCCGCCCTGCGCATGGCCCGGGGCAAGGCTGCGGAGCTGGTGGAGCGGGGCGCCGTCCAGGTAAACTGGCGGCCCTGCACCAAACCGGACAAGCTTCTGAGTGAAGGGGACACCGTCTCCGCCCGGGGCTTTGGAAAATTTCAACTGGCCCAGGTAGGGGGTCTGACGAAAAAGGGCCGGACCGCCATCCTGGTCAGGCGGTATGTCTGAGGAGGATACACCCATGCTGGAGTATGAATTTGAGGAGATCAACTGCGATGACGGCGGAGGCGGATACAGCTTCTTCGGCGGCATCGGCTGGGAGACTCTGGCCCATCAGGAGGCCATCCGCCGCCGGGCGGAGGAGGGCTGGCGCTATGTGGGGTTCATCCCCAAGCGGCAGCGGGCCGGAGGCTATATGGAGACCATTGACCTGGTGTTCGAGCGGCAGCGCCGGGAGACCTGACAGGAGGAACGAACACATGGACCAAAAACAGATTGACCGAATCAACGAGCTTGCCCGCAAGTCCAGAACCCCCGAGGGGCTGACCGAGTGGGAGCAGGCGGAGCAGGCGGCGCTGCGGCGGGAGTATATCGACTCCGTGCTGGGCAACCTCAGCGCCCAGCTGGACAACACCTATGTGGTGGACGAAAAGGGCCGCAAGCGCAAGCTGGAGAAAAAGGGGGAGTAAGCTGTGGCCGGAAGACAGAAAAAAGCCGGCAAGGATACGGGTTGGGGCGCCTGGGTGGCCATTGTGGTGCTGTTTGCCCTGGGTATCTGGCCCATCGCCCTGATATGGCTGTTGGTGAAGCTCTTTGGAAAGGATCGTCAGACACCCCAGCCCGCTCCGTCCCTGTCGGAGCAGGCCAAGGGGGCGCAGGCCGCCCCCCAGAGCAGCTCCCCCACCCGCGCCAAAACGGTGGTCCGCACCGCCATGAAATCTCCGCTGCCCAAAAAGTCCAATGCCAAGTGGCTGAAGATCATCGGCATTGTACTGCTGGTGGGCGGCGTGGCCGGCATGGGCGGCCCCATTGACGCCCTGTTCTGGTCCGACTACTGGCTGAGTCTGTGGCTGCCGGAGCTGCTGCAGGCGCTGTCCGTGGCGGTGGCCGGCGGCGCCATGCTGTGGGCCGGAGTCGCCATGGACCGGCAGCTGAAGCGGTATGCCAAGTATCTGGCCGTCATGGGTGACCGGGAGGCCATCGCGGTGGAGGAGCTGGCGAGAACCCTGGGCTATCCGGACAGACGGGTGGAAAAGGACCTTACAAAGATGGTGGACAAGGGGTACTTTGGCGGGACGGCGTATTTAAATGTGGAGCTGGGCTATCTGCTGCGCAGCGGGCAGGCAGACGCGGAACTGCGGCGGAAGCGGCAGAAGGCCGCCGCCCAGACGCCCAAGGAGACGGAGGAGGGGTACTCCGGCATTCTGCGGAACATCCGCCGGGCCAACGACGCCATTGCCGACCCGGTTCTCTCCGCCAAGATCGACCGGCTGGAGCAGATCACCGCCCGTATTTTCAAGGCGGTGGAGGAGGACCCCAAAAAGGCCGGGCGAATCGACACCTTCCTCAACTACTATCTGCCCACCACCCAGAAGCTGCTGGACTCCTACGCGGAGTTTGAGGCCGCCGGCGTGGAGGGAGAGAACCTGCGCCAGGCCAAAAGCCGCATCGAGGCCACCATGGATGCCATCGTTCGCGGCTTCGAGCATCAGCTGGACGAGCTGTATAAGGCCGACGCCATGGACGTGGACAGCGACATCCGGGTGATGGAGACCATGCTGCGGCGGGACACCGCCAGTGTAGAGGAGGATTTCGGCCTGGGCGGCAGCGCTGCCCAGCAGCGGGAGGACCTTTAAAGGACCATCTCAGCATGAAGCCGCGGGTCTGCCGGTCTCAACGGCAGACCCGCGGCTTTTGCACGGATTTCCCCAATCAGGAGATGACTTCCCGAACGATTTCAATGGCTTTTTTCATGCCCTCTGTCAGGTATTTGTTCCTGTGGCACAGCAGAAAATAGGTCCGCTGAAAAATGGCGTCGGTGACGGTCAGCTCCCGGACGGCGCCATCCCGCAGCGGCCGCTCCACCTGGGAGCGGGGCAGAATGGTGATCCCGGCGCCGGTGGCGGCGCAGGACAGCAGGGCGGAGGCGCTGATGCCCTCCACCACCGGAACGGCCTTCAGCCCCGCCGCCTGAAACACGGCGTCTACACTGGAACGGGTGCCGCTGCCGCTCTCCCGCAGCAGCAGGGGTTGTTCCGCCAGCTCCGACAGGGGCAGGGCGGTTTTCCCCGACAGGAAGCCCTGGGCGCAGACCGCCGCCATGGTCTCCCGAAACAGTGGGCTTACCCGCTGGCTGCGGGAGGCGGAGGACACGTTGTCCACCAGGGCGAAGTCGATCTCGTTTTGCAGCACCATCTCCTCGGTCCGGCGGGAGTTCTGGATGAAGGCCTCCACGTCCAGCTCCGGCAGTTCCTCCTTCAGCCGGGTCAGAATGGCCGGCAGCCAGGTCTCCCCGATGGTGACGGTCATGCCGAAACGGCACCGGCCCCGGGTGCCGCCCTGCCGCAGCACCTGGACGGACTCCTGAAACTGGCTGAGAACCGTGTCGGCGTATTGCAGCAGGCTGCGGCCAGCCTCGGTAATGTACAGGCGGCGGTTCATTCGCTCAAACAGCCGTACACCGTAAAAGGTCTCCAGCTCCCGGATGGCCATGCTGACGGCAGGCTGGGTCATGTTGAGCCGCTCCGCCGCCTGGGTGACGCTCTCCTGGGTACATACCGCCCGAAAGATCTCCAGATGCCGCAGGGTCATGGTATCCGCCTCCGATACATAAGCAATTCATGATGGATTCTATATTAACATAAGAATTGAAAAATGCAAGGGGGAGGAGTATGCTCTCCCATAGAGATTAGGAGAGGAGCAGGCGCAATGAGTATGAAAGAGCGGGCGTCCATGAACTGGACGCTGTTTTGGTCCTTTGCGAAAATGGGGGTTATAACCTTCGGCGGCGGCATGGCCATGCTGCCGATTTTGCAGCGGGAAGTGGTGGAAAACAGGCACTGGGCCACGGAGGAGGAGCTGACCGACTACTTTGCCATCGGCCAGTGCACACCCGGCATCATTGCCGTCAATACCGCCACCTTTATTGGGCAGAAGTACGCCGGCAATCTGGGGGGCATTGTGGCCACGCTGGGCGTGGTATTTCCGTCTCTGGTCATCATCACCATTCTGGCGGCCTTTATCAGCAACTTCTCCCACATTGCCTGGGTTCAGAACGCCTTCGCCGGCATTCAGGTGTGCGTGTGCGTGCTGATCTTCAACGCGGTGCGGAAGCTGCTGAATAAGTCCGTGGTGGACAAGCGGACGGCGGTGATCTTCCTGTTGGTTTTGGCGGCAGGAGTGTTTTTGACCGTATCGCCGGTTTGGTTTGTGATCCTGGCGGCGCTGTCGGGCATCATCCTGAAGAATCTGGAGGCGAAGCGGGCATGAATATCTATCTGCGTCTTTATTATGAGTTTTTCAAGACGGGGTTGTTCGCCGTGGGCGGCGGCATGGCCACACTGCCCTTCCTCCATGATATCGGTGAGACTACCGGCTGGTACACCCAGACGGATCTGATGAACATGCTGGCGGTGTCGGAGTCCACCCCGGGCCCCATCGGCATCAACATGGCCACCTATGTGGGCTACACCGTGGGAGGAATCCCCGGGGCCATTATTGCCACCATCGGCGAGGTGACGCCCTCCATCATCGTGATTTTGATTGTGGCCATGATGCTGAAAAAGTTCCGGGACAGCAAGTATGTCAACGATGCCTTTTACGGCCTGCGTCCCGCCTCCACAGGGCTCATCGGTGCTGCCTGCGTCTCGGTAATCCTGGAAGTTCTCACGGGCATTCAATCCGTGACGCCGGAGAGCGGCATTCTCAGCGGATTTTCTCTGCCGGGCGGCTGGGGGACCCTGATCAACTGGAAGGGACTGCTTCTGGCCGCGGTGCTGCTGGTGCTGACCAACTGGGTGAAGAAGGTGAAGGACTGGCATCCCATCGTCTTTATCGGAATTTCCGCCGTGGTGGGCGCCGTGTTTGGCTTTGCCGGCGTGTGAGGCATACAATGAGAGCGGGGACTGGGGTCCCCGCTTTTTTATTTTTTCAGGAAATCGGGTGCTTTCCGTGTCTTTCATTGACAAAGCTGAGGAAAAGGGACTATACTGAATGGACCTAAAACAGGCAGATTTTCGCAACATCTTTCTTGACAGGGCAAACCAGAAGAGGAGGAACGAGGAATGAAAGACATCGTGGAGATCCGGTGGCACGGCCGCGGCGGCCAGGGCGCCAAGACGGCGTCGCTGCTGCTGGCGGATGCCGCCTTCAATACGGGCAAGTACGTCCAGGGGTTCCCGGAGTACGGCCCGGAGCGCATGGGCGCGCCCATTACCGCCTATAACCGAATTAGCAGTGAGCGCAGCACGGTCCACTCCAACATCTACGACCCGGACTATGTGGTGGTGGTGGACGAGACGCTGCTCTCCGCTGTGGACGTGACGGCGGGCCTCAAGAAGGAGGGCGCCATCGTCATCAACTCCAGCAAGAGCCCGGCGGAGCTGCGGCCCCTACTGAAGGGCTACGAGGGCCGGGTGTGCACCATCGACGCCGGCAAGATCAGCGAGGAAGAGCTGGGCAAGAATTTCCCCAACACCCCCATGCTGGCCGCCATAGTGAAGGTGTCCGGCGTCATTGGCCTGGAGGAGTTCATCAAGGACATGGAGGGCTCCTTCAAGCATAAGTTTGCCAGCAAACCTCAGGTGATTGAGGGCAACATGCGGGCACTGAAGAGATCTCTGGAGGAGGTGCAGGTAGGATGAGCCATCTGGCAAAGGATATGACCCCTAACGTGACCTGGAAGGACATCACGCCGGGATGCAACATTTTTGAGGGCGGAACCTCCGCCGTGGTGGAGACCGGCGACTGGCGGACCATGAAGCCGGTAATGGACTGGGACAAGTGCAAGCAGTGCCTGCTGTGCGTGCCGGTGTGTCCGGACATGTCCATTCCCGTCAGCGCCCAGGGCAAGCGGGAGGACTTCAATTACTTCTTCTGCAAGGGCTGCGGGATCTGCGCCAATGCCTGCCCCTTCGGTGCCATTACCATGGTCAAGGACGAAAAGTAAGCTGTTTTTCTTGAAAGAAAAGCGAGAAAACAAACTTTCACTCGCTCTGAGGGTCCGGCGGTCATCGGGGGCCGGTGCGACGGCAACCCGGTCTGGCAGCTTCACGGGCCAGAGCGATCATCCTGCAGAATTGCTTGAATAAAGGGGAGCAATCAATGAGTATCAGAGAACGTTTATCAGGCAACGAGGCCGTTGCCTTTGCCATGAAGCAGATCAATCCGGATGTGATGGGCGCCTACCCCATCACCCCGTCCACGGAGATCCCCCAGTACTTCTCCGCCTATGTGGATAACGGCGAGGTGGACACGGAGTTCATCGCCGTGGAGAGCGAGCACAGCGCCATGTCCACCTGCATCGGCGCCGAGGCCGCCGGCTGCCGCGCCATTTCCGCCACCTCCTCCTGCGGCCTGTGCTACATGACGGAGATGCTGTACGTGGCCGCCTCCGACCGGCTGCCCATCACCCTGGCGGTCTCCTGCCGGGCCCTCAGCGGCCCCATCAACATCAACAACGACCACTCCGACGCCATGGGTGTCCGGGACGCGGGGTGGCTGATGCTGTTTGCGGAGACCAACCAGGAGGCCTACGACAACTACCTCCAGGCCATGCGCATCGGCGAGGCCGTGGGTCTGCCCATCATGGTCTGCCAGGACGGCTTCATCACCTCCCACGCCATCGAGAACATCGAGCTGGTGGAGGATGAGAAGGTGAAGGCCTTCGTGGGCGAGTATCACCCCAAGCACTACCTCCTCAACAAGGATGAGCCCATGGCCGTGGGCGCCTATGCAACGCCCGTGTACTACATGGAGGCCAAGCGGCAGCAGGCCCAGGCCATGATGGATGCCAAGGACGTCATCCGCAAGGTGGGCGCCGAGTTCGGCGAGATGACCGGACGTACTTATGGCCTGATCGAAAAGTATATGATGGATGACGCCGAGGAGGCCATTGTCATCATCGGCTCCTCCGCCGGTACCGCCAAGGAGGCCATCAACCAGCTGCGTGCCCAGGGAAAGAAAGTGGGCCTCATCAAAGTCCGCGCCTTCCGCCCCTTCCCCGCCGAGGACATCTGCGAGGCGCTGAAGAACGTGAAGGCCTTCGCCGTCATGGACAAGGACGACAGCTTCAACGCCCACTGCGGCCCCATGTACGCGGAGGTGACCGCGTCCCTGTACGCCGCCGGCATCAGCGGCCCCAAGGGCATCAACTACATCTACGGCCTGGGCGGCCGGGACGTGCGGGTGGAGAGCATCCAGCACGTGTTCGCGGAGCTGGAGAAGATCGCGGCCACCGGCGAGGTGGGCGAGACCTATCGCTACCTGGACGTCCGGGAATAAGGAGGGAAACAGTCATGGCATATAGTCTGAAAGAAAATCTGATGAAAGAGGACCGCCTGTCCGGCGGCCACAGAATGTGCGCGGGCTGCGGCTCTCCCATCGCGGTGCGGACGGTGCTGCGTGCCCTGGACCCGGAGGACAAGGCGGTGGTGTGCTCCGCCACATCCTGCCTGGAGGTCTCCACCTTCATGTATCCCTACACGGCGTGGAAGGACAGCTTCATCCACAACGCCTTTGAGAACGCCGGCGCCACCATCTCCGGCGTGGAGACGGCCTACCGGGCCATGAAGAAGCGGGGCAAGATCGACGAGACATGGAAGTTCATCGCCTTCGGCGGCGACGGCGGCACCTACGACATCGGCTTCCAGTCCCTGTCCGGCGCCATGGAGCGGGGCCACGACATGGTGTACGTGTGCTACGACAACGAGGCCTACATGAATACCGGCATCCAGCGCTCCTCCTCCACGCCCCACTTTGCCGATACCACCACCACCCCCGTGGGCAAGGTGGTGCCCGGCAAGCTGCAGCAGAAGAAGAACCTGACCAAGATCATGGTGGCCCACGGCATTCCGTATGTTGCCCAGACCACCTTCATCGGCAACTTCAAGGACATTTCCGAGAAGGCCCACAAGGCCATCTACACCCCCGGCGCCGCCTTCCTGAACGTGATGGCCCCCTGCCCCCGTGGGTGGCGGTATCCCAGCGAGAAGCTGATGGAGGTCACCAAGGCCGCTGTGGAGACCTGCGTGTGGCCCCTGTACGAGGTAGTGGAGGGCAAGTACATCCTCAGCTACCAGCCTAAGAACAAGCTGCCGGTGGAGGAGTATCTGAAGCTCCAGGGCCGTTTTGCCCACATGTTCAAGCCCGGCAACGAGTGGATGATTGAACAGGTCCAACAGGAAGTGGACCGCAACTGGGAAGAGCTCCTCAAGCTTTGTGAGCTGTAAAAGCATCTCAGAAAAACACGATCCCCGGCTCCGTAATTGCGGAGCCGGGGATTTTCTTCGTCTCAATATTTTCGCTCCAGCCGGCGGTAGATCCAGAGCCCCGCCACGTACTGGAACACCAGATACGCCGCCAGGAAGTACAGCAGTGGCAGGTAGTGCTCTATGACCCCCAAAGCACCCAGCAGCGCCACCAGAAAGGCAGCCAGACAGCATACCGCAAAGCCCAGCTGATAGGCGTACTGCCCGGCTTTGCACCGCAGCAGCGCCTTCCGCTCGTCCCGCAGGTTGATCTCCTCCTGCTCCAGCTTCTCCCGGTAGCGTTCCACATTCTGCGGTCGAGTCCACTTCCAGTAGTTCCAGACCAGCTTTCCGCCGCCGCCCAGCAACCCGCCGCCCATGCCGCACAGGAGGCTGCCCAGAGTGCCCTCTACCCAGAAGATGGCCGCCGCAAAGGCAGCCAGACCCAGAATGACGTCTGTGAGCCCGATCCAGAGATTACTCTTTTTCATGAAACACACTCCTTTCGTGGAGAAAGATCTCCTCCACCGATAAGCCGAAGAAATCGGAAATGGTGAACGCCAGATCCAGGGACGGATTGTACCGCCCGTTTTCAATGGAGCTGACCGTCTGCCGGGAGACCCGGATGGCCCTGGCAAAGGCCTCCTGACTCAGCCCCCGCTGCCGCCGCAGCTCCTCCACCCGATTGTCCATAGACGCCTCCAATCGTAAAGGTTCCTTTACATTCTTTATAGCATACGGAGAAATAGATGTCAAGCTTCCTTTACAATTTTTCGGCTAAACGGATGACCATCCGGCGCGCAGGCCCTGGAGAAAAGGAGAGTGTCCGGACCGGAAAAGGTTTCCCTTGCAATTCCCGGCTCTGGATGGTATAGTTTGATTTGAAAATTATTCTCAAATTGAAAAGGAGCCTGTCTGTGAAAAACCATGTGACTTGGATTGCCGCCGCCTTGGCGGTGCTTTTTCTGATCTCCGGCTGCGGAGCCCAGGGGGATTCCTCTCAGAATAATGACCGGGAGAGCGATCAGCTCAGCGTGGTGGCTACGGTGTTCCCGGCCTATGATTTTGCCAGAGCCATCGGCGGGGAAACGGCGGAGGTGACGCTGCTGCTGCCGCCGGGAGCGGAGAGCCACTCCTACGAACCCACCCCCGCCGACATCCTGGCGGTACAGCAGTGCGATCTGTTCATCTATCTGGGCGGCGAGTCGGACACCTGGGTGGAGACCATTCTGGAGGCGGTGGAGCCTCAGGGGGAGACGCTGCGGATGATCGACTGCGTGGATTTGCTGGAGGAGGAGACCGTGGAAGGCATGGAGAGCCACGAGGACGAACACGACCATGAGGACGGCCCCGGCCTGGGAGAGGTTGTGGGCTATGATGAACACGTCTGGACCGCTCCCCGGAACGCCGCCCGAATCACCCGGGCCATTGGAGAGCGGATGGAGGCCCTGGACCCGGACAACGCCGAATTGTATGCCGCCAATGCGGAGGACTACGCTGGACAGATCGAGGAGCTGGACCGGCAGTTTTCAGACTTCTTCTCCGGCGTTTCTGACCGGACCATGGTATTCGGTGACAGGTTTCCCCTGCGGTACTTCGCCGACGAGTTTGACATCGACTACTACGCCGCCTTCCCCGGCTGCAGCACCCAGACGGAGCCCTCTGCCGCCACGGTGGCATTCCTGACAGACAAGGTCCGCCAGGAGGGGATCTCCACTGTGTGGTATATTGAGTTTTCCAATCATCTGGTGGCCGACAGCATTGCCGAGGCCACTGGAGCGGAGACAGCTCTGTTTCACACCTGCCACAATGTCTCCGCAGAGGACCTGGAGGCGGGGGCCACCTATGTATCCCTGATGGAGGGGAATTTGGAGACCCTGCGGCAGCATATGCGGTAAGAAAGAAGGAAAAACCGGCGGCCCCTGTGGGGCCGCCGGTTTTTATTTCCGTAGATTTTAAGGGGCAACTTAGCGTCAGGAGCAATCTTCAGCGCAGCACATCCAGCAGCGACAGGTCAAAGCCCTGGTAGTTCCGTTCCTGGAGCAGCTGAATGACCTCGTCCAAGGTGGGGAGGGAGGGCATGGCGCCCATCCGGGAGACGGTAATGGCGGCGGTGTGGCTGGCGAAGGCCAAGGCCTCCTCCTGGGGAAGACCAATGGACAGAGCCACGCTCAAGGCCGCCACAAAGGAATCTCCCGCGGCAGTGGGGTCTGCCACATGGTCCATGTGGACGCAGGGAATGTACTGGATTCCGCCGTCCAGCACCACGGCAGAACCGCTGCCGCCCAGGGTAATGATGACGTTCTCCACACCCTTGGCCCACAGGGCCGCGGCAATTTTTTTCAAGTCGTCCCGCTGGATGCCCCGCTGGTCCATTCGCAGGGGGAGGCCTGTTTCCACAGAAGCTTCCTGCTCGTTGGGAGTGAGATAGGTAACCAGCTTCAGCAGGCGGTCATCCAGATCCGTGGCCGGAGCAGGATTCAGCATCACCGGCACACCGGCGGCCTTGGCCCAGCCTGCTATCACCAGGTTGACCTCCAGGGGAATTTCCAGCTGCAGAAGAACCATATCAAAGGAGGACATCTGAGGCTCCAGAAAAGCCACATCCTCTACTGTCAGTGTTCGGTTGGCACCGGGAATGACTACAATGCGGTTCTGGGCGGTATGCTCCGTGACCTCCAGTACCACATGGCCCACACCGGAGCTGATGCCCGGGCGGGTCACCACATGGCTCACATCCACCCCGGCCTGCCGGGGGGTCTCCAGCAGCTGACGGCCAAAGAGATCATCGCCGACGCAGCCCATCATGGTGACTTCAGCGCCCAGTCTGGCACATTGCAGGGCCTGATTGGCCCCCTTGCCGCCGGAGGCGGTATGGAAGGATTTGCCGTAGACCGTCTGGCCGGCAGCGGGAATTTGCTCCGTGGTGGCAATGACATCCATCACAAAGCTGCCCACAACTAAGATGCGCGGTTTTCTCTGCATGGTGTTGAAACTCCTGTTAAGGTAATCGTTTTCTCTATTATAATGCATGGAGCAAAAATTGCAAGTCTTTTGTTGGAACTTCACAGAAAAATGCAGAAACAAATTGGAAAATCGAAAAAGGGAATGCTGTACCAAAATGGGGAATACCACAAAAAACAGGCCCCGTTCATGGCGGACGAGGCCTGTTTTGGATGGTAAATGACTGGATAGAGCCGCTGTTCCCTGTGTGCCCTAAATGGAAGAATCAGCTGCGATTGCCGGAGTTGGTGGTATCCTTCAGCAGCACGTCGTGGGCGC
>CATZYY010000043.1 GCA_958426425.1 uncultured Oscillospiraceae bacterium | reverse complement strand
GGCTGGGCATGGGCCTGGTGGGCTCCATGGGCATGACCGGCAACATGATGCTGCGCTCCTGGCGCAAGGGCAAGGGCGTGTTTTTGAACCGGCGGGAGCCGGAGGATCTGGCCAACCGCATCTGGAAGGAGCTGGAGGTGGTCACTCCCAGCACGTCCTTCCCCGTCCGCCGGATGTCCGGCGGGAACGTGCAGAAGGTGCTGGTGGGCCGCGAGATCGCCCAGGACCCCGCTGTACTCATGACGGCCTACGCCGTCCGGGGCCTGGACATCAATACATCCTACACCATTTATAACCTCCTGACAGAGGAGAAAATGAAGGGCGTGGCCGTGGTCTACGTGGGCGAGGATCTGGACGTGCTGCTGGAGCTGTGCGACCGGATTCTGGTTCTATGCGGCGGTCAGGTCTCCGGCATCGTGGACGGCCGCACCGCAGACAAGCGGCAGGTGGGTACCCTGATGACCCGCGTGGGAGGAGGCAATGCAGATGAGTAAGCTCAAGCAGATTCACATTTCCAAGCGCACGGAGCTGCCCTGGTACAAATCCTGGGCCATCCGGGCCATTGCCATCATCCTGGCGCTGATCACCTGCGCGATTGTCACCATGCTGATGACCGGCGAAAATCCCATCAGCATCTACGCCACCATCTTCTACGGCGCCTTCGGCACCGCCCGCCGGTCCTGGGTAACCGTTCAGGATCTGGCCATTTTGCTGGGCATCTCCCTTGCGGTGACTCCCGCCTTCAAAATGCGCTTTTGGAACATCGGCGCCGAGGGGCAGGTACTGATCGGCGGCCTGGCCACCGCCGCCTGCATGATCTGCCTTTCCGACAAGCTCTCCAACGGCATGGTCATCGTGTGTATGATCGTGGCCAGCCTGCTGGCCGGCGCCATCTGGGGTTTCCTGCCCGCCTTTTTCAAGGCCAAGTGGAACACCAACGAGACGCTGTTCACCCTGATGATGAACTACATCGCCACCCAGCTGGCCGCCTACTACATCATCGTGTGGGAGGTACCCAAGGGCTCCGGCAAAATCGGCATCATCAACCAGAGCACCGAGATCGGCTGGCTGCCTCAGATCAGCAATCAATATCTTTTGAGCATCGTGGTGGTAGCCATTCTCACCGGATGCATGTACATCTACCTCAACCACAGCAAGCACGGCTATGAGATCGCCGTGGTGGGCGAGAGCCAGCGCACCGCCAGCTATGCCGGCATCAAGGTGGAGCGGGTCATCATCCGCACCATGGTGCTCTCCGGCGCCATCTGCGGCCTCATGGGGCTGCTGCTGGTGGGCGGCATCAACCACACTCTCACCACCACCGTGGTGGACAGCCGGGGCTTCACCGCCGTCATGGTTTCCTGGATGGCAAAATTCAACCCCCTGATGATGATTTTCACCAGTCTGCTGCTGGTCTTCCTCAGCCGGGGCGCCAGCGAGATCTCCAGCACCTTTGGCCTGAACCACTCCTTTGCGGACATTCTCACCGGCATCATCATCTTCTTTATCATCGGCAGCGAATTCTTCATCACCTACAAGATCAACCTGCGGAAATCCGCCGAAAAGGAGGTGTGAGCCATGTTTGATCTGGTGTCCTTTATCCCCCGGGCCGTCATGCAGGGCATCCCCCTGCTGTACGGAAGTACCGGCGAAATCCTGACGGAGAAATCCGGCAACCTGAACCTGGGTATCCCCGGCGTCATGTATGTGGGCGGTATCTGCGGCGTTATCGGCTCCTTCTTCTATGAGCAGGCAGTCTCCGCGGAATCCATGAACGCCATTTTGGCCATCGGCATTCCCATGCTCTGTTCTCTGCTGGGCTCTTTGCTGATGGGGCTTTTGTACAGTGTGCTGACCATCACCCTCCGGGCCAACCAAAACGTCACCGGCCTTGCCCTGACCACCTTCGGCGTGGGCATCGGCAACTTCTTCGGCGGCTCTCTCATCAAGCTCACCAACAGCGAGGTGCCCTCCATTGCCCTCTCCGCCACCAGCGCCTATTTCAGCAAGTCCCTGCCCTTTGCGAGCAACCTGGGCTGGTTCGGGCAGGTGTTCCTCTCCTATGGATTCCTGGCCTATCTGGCCATTATCATCGCCCTGGTGTCCTCCTACGTTCTCAAGCGCACCCGGGTGGGCCTGCAGCTGCGGGCCGTGGGCGAGAGTCCTGCCACAGCGGATGCCGCCGGCATCAACGTCACCCGCTACAAGTACGTGGCCACCTGCGTGGGCAGTATGATCGCGGGCCTTGGCGGACTGTACTACGTCATGGACTACGCCTGCGGCGTCTGGTCCAACAACGCCTTCGGCGACCGTGGCTGGCTGGCCATTGCGCTGGTCATCTTCACCATCTGGCGCCCCAACATCAGCATCCTGGCCTCCATTCTCTTCGGTGGATTCTACATTCTCTACCTGTACATCCCCTCCGGACTGGATCTGTCCGTGAAGGAGCTGTACAAAATGATTCCTTACGTGGTGACCTTGGTGGTGCTCATCATTGTCTCCATGCGGAAGAAGCGGGAGCATCAGCCCCCCGCCAGCTTAGGTCTGGCTTACTTCCGCGAGGAACGCTGACCCTCCGTGCAACAAAAGGGAGCTGCCCAATGGCAGCTCCCTTTTTCCATAACATTGGAATTGTTTTACCGCTTTTGTGGTAAACTGAACTGGATTCCAGAGGTGGAAATCGTTCACAATTTTTTTGCGATTTCTTAACAGTCCCGGCAAAGCCATGTGGTACAGTATCCAAAAAGGGGGAGGAGCCGCCATGAACCGTCTGCCGGCACACATGCGGGAAATACTGAGAGAACTGCGCTGGGCCCTTTGGGTTCCGGTGTACCTCATATGCTTTTTTCTGCTGGAGCGGCTGATTGTCCACGGCTACTGGGCCACCCAGCTGCCCCTGGACAGACTGATTCCCTTCCAGCCTGCGTTCGTGGTATTCTACTGCCTGTGGTACCCACTGCTGGTGGCAGTGGGGCTGTTCCTTCTGGTAAAGGATCGGCCTGGTTTTCGCCGGTACATGGCTTTCCTGGCCGGCAGCTTTTTTCTGAGCTTGCTGATCTGGGCGCTGCTCCCCAATGGACAGGATCTGCGGCCGGATCTGACCGGACAAACAGGCTTCTTCTCTCGCTGGGTAGCCTCTCTTTACGCCATTGACACCAACACCAACGTCTTCCCTTCCGTCCATGTGGTCGGCTCCATCGGCGCCGCCTGGGCGGTGTGGGACTGTGCGGATCTCCGGCGCCGCCGGTGGCCCGGTCCCGCCGCCACGGTCCTGGCCTTCTTCATCTGCCTGTCCACGCTGCTGATTAAGCAGCACACGGTGCTGGATGTGGCGGGCGGCGCCGCTTTGGCGACGGCGGTGGGAGCCGTGGTATACCGCCGGCAGCTGATTCAGATGCACCGGCGGCTGTGGTCCAATCTGCGTCTGCGGCGGGCTCCGGATGGCGCCTGAACCGATGATATATACCAAAAGAGAGCGAAGGGACTGACACATGTCAGCCCCTCCGCTCTTTTTTCTCTTCATTCAATACCGCTTCACCGAACCAATGTGGCGGCGGGCAGCGGTGAGAATGTTCTCCATCAGCACGGCACGGGTCATGGGACCCACACCGCCGGGAACCGGGGTGATGTAGGAGGCCTTTTTGGCCACGGCGGCGAAGTCCACGTCGCCGCAGAGCTTCCCCTCCGCGTTGCGGTTCATGGCCACGTCAATGACCACGGCGCCCCGCTTTACCATGTCCGCGGTAATCAGCCCCACCCTGCCTACGGCAGTCACCAGGATGTCCGCCTGATGGGTGATCTTCCCTAAGTCCGGCGTCCGGGAGTGGCAGGTGGTCACGGTACCGTCCGCCTGGGTCAGCAGCATGGACATGGGCTTGCCCACAATGTTGCTGCGGCCCACCACCACGCACCGCTTACCAGAGGGGGAAATGCCGCAGTCGCCCAGGATCTCCATAACGCCGGCAGGCGTGCAGGGCAGGAACACCGGCGCGCCGATGGACAGTTTCCCCACATTGACCGGGTGGAAACAGTCCACGTCCTTGTCCGGGTCAATGGCGTTGAGAATCTCTGTTTCATCCATGTGGCGGGGCAGGGGAAGTTGACATAAAATCCCGTCTACCGCGTTGTCGGCGTTGAGACGGCGGATCAGCGCCAACAGCTCCGCCTGGGTGGTCCTGGCCTCCAGCTTGTACTCAAAGCTGAGGAATCCGCACTGGGCGCAGTCCTTTTCCTTGCCGGTGACATAGACCCGGGAAGCCGGATCGTCTCCTACCAAAATCACCGCCAGCCCCGGCTTCCGGGGCAGACCCTTGGCTGCCTCCGCTGTTTTGGACTTCACCCGCTCTGCCAGGTCCTTTCCATCAATGACAATCGCCGCCATGGGTGTCCTCCTCTTTTTTTCCGTCCGTTTCGCTTTCCGCCGCGGGCACGGTCTCTGTTTCTCCGGCCTCCACGGGCACGGTCTTTGTCTCTCCAGCCTTCGCAGCGCCGGCCGCCTCCTCAGTCCCCGCAGGTACCGGGATGGCGTCCGCCGTCACATCGGGCCGGTCCTCCCCAGCCTCCAGGGCATGGGCCACCTCGGCCTCGGCGGCAGCCTCCGCCTGGGCCCGGGCCACCACATTTACCAGCAGATCCTCGCTGCTGCGCTTCTTGATTTTGATGTTGTAGAACAGCATCACCGCCGCCACAACCACCATCACCATGCTGAGGGCCTGGGAAACACGGATGGGGGACCCCATAAAGGTCCAGTCAAAGAGATACAGGCTGTCGGTCCGCAGCCCCTCGATCCAAGACCGGCCCAAGCCGTACCACAGGAAGTAGAACCAGGTGTTCTCCCCGTCGAACCGGCGGCCCTTGGAGACGATGAACAAAATCAGCATCAGCCCCACAAAGTTCCACAGGCTCTCATACAAAAACGTGGGGTGAACGTCAATGGACTGGTAGCTGCTGATCCAAATTCGCATCCGCCAGGGCAGGTCCGTCACGTCGCCGAAGGCCTCCCGATTGATGAAATTGGCCCAGCGGCCGATGCACTGACCCGTCAATAGGCCCAGCACCGCCAGGTCCGTCATGGCCCAGAATTTCAGTTTCTTGTGCCGGGTATAGAAGAAGGCCACAATCACGCCGGCGATCACCGTGCCGTAGATGGCAAGGCCGCCGTCCCAGATGGCGATCATCTCGCCCCAGTTGAGGCTGCCGTCGGCGTTGCGGTACAGATCCAAATAGAAGATCACGTAGTACAGCCGGGCGCCGATGATGCAGCTGGGCACCGCCCACAGCACCATGTCCAGCACATTGTCCTCCGTGAGCCCGTAGCGCTTGGCCTGCTTCATGCACAGCAGCAGACCCGCCAGCATTCCAATGGCCAGAATGATGCCGTACCAGTATACCCCGTGGCCGATGTGGATAGCGATGGGGTCGGGGTTAAATTCCCAATCCCCAAAGAGGCCCGGGAAACTGATGGGCATGTCCGTTAAACCTTTCAAAATCAAGCTCCTTCTTTCTCTGTGTCGTCCTTGGGCACAATCTCGCTGAGCACCGACCGCTCCTCCGTGATGTTCTCCCGCAGGAAGGAGGCGATGTCCTCCTTGCCGATGGTGTCGAACACCTGGGGGAAGCGAAGGGGATCGTAGCCGTGGAAATAGCCCTCTGTCAGCGTCACGGCGATGTTCTCGAAGGAGTTCAGTCCCCGCAGATTCTCACCGAAGGCGGCCTTGCGCACCCGCTGATAAAAGTCCTCGTCAATGCCCTCGGCAGTCAGCCGGCGGGCCTCCTTCAAAATCTCCGCCGCCACGGTGCGGGACTCCTTGCTGTCGCCGCCGGCGTAGAGATAGGCAACGCCGGGCATCATCTCAAAGGCACCGCCGAAGCTGGTGTTGATCTTTCCCTGCTCGTAAAGCCGCTGGTACAGGGGGCTGGAGTCCCCCAGCAGAATGTCGCAGGCCATATCGCCGATGGCAGCCAGGCGCAGGTACGGCTCCCCCTCCGGCGCCGGCGTGCACCTGAAGCCCGTCAGGAACTGGGGTGTGGCCACTTCCATGGCCATTTTCGTCTCCTTTTCCGCAATGGCGGCGGGCTCCTCCCCGTAATCTCTGGGGATGACGGGACCGCCCTCCCGGGGCAGAATCCGCCTTGCCAAATCCACCACATGGACCGGGTCCACATCTCCCACCACCGTCAAAATCATGTTGGAGGGGGTGTAGAAGGCCTTGTGGCAGTCATACAGGGTTTGGGCAGTGATATGGGAGATGCTCTCTACCGTGCCGGCGATGGACTCCCGGGCGGCGTGGTTTTGATACAGGGCCTTCATCATCCGGGTGTAGAGCTGCCAATCGGGGTTGTCCTCAATCATGCGGATCTCCTGCCCGATGATGCCCTGCTCCTTGGCCACGCTCTCGTCGGTAAAATAGGGGATGGAGACGAAGGAGAGCAAAATCTCCAGATTCTCCTCGAACTTCTCCGTGGAGTCAAAGTAATAGCCGGTCATGGCATTGGCGGTGAAGGCGTTGGGCTCCGCTCCATTCTGGGCCAGACGCTGGAGGGCGTTGCCCTCCTTGGTGTCGAACATTTTGTGTTCCAGATAGTGGGCAATGCCCGCCGGGGTATCCAGCCACTTGCCGTCCAGAGAAAAGCGGGTATCCATGCCGCCGTACCGGGTGGCGAAGAAGGCGTATTTCCGGGCGTGCTCGGGCTTTGGCACCACGCAGATCTGAAGGCCGTTGGGCAGCTTCTCCCGGTAGACGGACTCGCCGATCCGCTCATAAAAGGTCTGCTTCATTGGGCGGCCTCCTTTCCCTTGAGGAAATACACCGTATCCAGCGTCACGGTCTCCATAGCCTGGAATACCCGCTCCGCCGTCACCTCCCGCAGCTGGGCGGCAAGGTCCTCCGGAGATTCGGACTGGCCGGTGGCCGCCTGTCCCAGATAGAAATTCTCCAGCTTGCCCTGGGAATCCCCCATGGAGGCGTAGGCGTTGAGCAGAGTGGAGCGGGCACCGCCCAGCTCCCAGTCCTCCAGCTGGCCCTTCTGCACCGCCTCCAGCTGGCGGAGGATCTCATCATATGCCCGCTGATAATCCGCAAATTCAATGCCGGAGGACACGGTGATCAGCCGCTTCTGCCGGTGATAGGCGGAGGAGGCGTAGTAGCACAGGGACATCTTCTCCCGCACATTCAAAAACAGCTTGGAGTTGCTGCTGCCGCCGAACAGGGTGTTGCCCAGCAGCACTGCGCTGTAATCGTCGCTGCCGCAGGAAAAGCCCATGCCCAGCTTGCCCTGGGTTACGTCCATCTCCTCTGTGACGGTGCGAACCTCGGTCCTCGCCGGGTGGGGCACAGCGGCGGCGATGTCCCGAATGCCGTCCCGGGGCAGGGTGGAAAAAGCGGCGGCCAACGCCTGCCGCACCCGATCCAGCTGGGCGCTGCCGATATAGATGAGCTCCAGCCGAGCGGTGGAGATCAGCTCCCCATACTGGGCATAGAGCTTTTTCATCTGCAGCTTTTCCGCACTCTTTTCGTCGCCCAGGCGGCTGACGCCGTAGGGCTCACCGGCGCACATCTCCTGCAGCAGCCGGGCGGCGGCATAGTCCCGCTTGTCGTTGATCTGACTGCGGATGGCGTCGATGAGGTTGGTCTTCTCCGTGTCGAAATAGGCGCTGACGAACCGCCCCCGCTCCGTGACCGGATCGCAGATCAGCTCGCCCACCAGCTCCGCCGCAGGCTCCAGCAGCTTCTCCCCGCCTGGGGCGAAGCTGTCGTCAATGAAGCTGGCCACAAAGCCCACGCACTGGTTTTCGCCTTTTTTCCGCACCGTGTAGTCCACGGAGGCGCCATACAGCCGGTCCAGCTGGGCGGACAGGGCCCCCAGGTCCGGGTAGCGGACGGTGCCCCGGCGCAGAACCGCCGGCAACAGCGCCCAGGCGGAGGCAGTCTCCTGCCGCAGAGGCGTGACGAACTGAGCGGAGAGCAGGCTGGTTTTGAACTTTCTTGCCGGCAGATACGTGAGATACACGCCGTCGGACAGTTGGATTCTCGTTGCCTTCAAGGTCTCAACTCCTTTTGGGAATGAAGTCCATTCCCGGTTCCACCGCAGTGGAACGACATATAGACGATATTATAGTATATCTTCCCTTATAATTCAAATTCTATTTTTCATCCGGTCGGGGGTTGACGCCGTTCAGGCTTTCAGCTACGATGTTTCCCGGGAATGAAGTTCTCCCGCGGCGGGCCCTGTGTCCCCGAAACCGCTTTTGGAAGCTGATGACTTCTGTGATGATCTTCGTCGCAGAGGGCATCGGCTTTTTGCGTCGTAAGGGAGGAATGTATATATGGTTATATCTCTGGCACTGATCTTTCTGGTAGGCCTGACCGCAGCGGCCATCTGCCGCCGAATTGCTCTGCCCCGGATCATCGGTATGCTGCTGGCAGGCATTCTGCTGGGTCCCTTTGCCCTGAACGCCCTGGACCCAGGGCTGCTGGCAGTCTCCGCCGATTTACGGCAAATCGCCCTTATTATCATTCTGCTGAAGGCTGGTTTATCTCTGGACCTTTCAGAACTGCGGACAGTGGGACGCCCGGCTGCTATGATGTGCTGCGTTCCTGCCACCTGTGAAATCGTGGCCGTTGTCCTCCTAGCACCAACCATTTTAGGAGTCACCCGGACGGAAGCCGCCGTCATGGGTGCTGTACTGGCGGCAGTGTCTCCGGCGGTAGTAGTGCCCCGAATGGTGGAACTGATAGAGACGGGCCGAGGAACCAATAAGGGTATTCCACAGATGATTATGGCAGGTGCCTCCTGTGACGATGTATTTGTCATTGTCTTGTTTTCCACCTTTTTAGGGTCGGCCCAGGGAAACAGCGCAAGCCTATCAGTCTTGGCGGACATTCCCGTGTCCATTGTTCTGGGAGTAGCCCTGGGCGCTGGATGCGGATGGTTCCTCAGCGTCTTTTTTGAAACTGCCTACGCCCGCCGTCACTATGTCCGCAACAGTATGAAGGTCATGATTGTTCTGGGCACCGCTTTTCTTCTGATGGCAATAGAGACCTGGGCGGAAGCCTTCGTGTCCGTCTCCGGGCTGCTGGCAGTGGTGTCCATGGCCTGTCTACTGCGGATTCGCTGCCCCCAGCCGGTATCCCGGCGGCTGTCCGAGAAGTTTGGAAAACTGTGGCTGGCAGCAGAGGTCGTGCTGTTCGTGCTGGTGGGCGCCGCTGTGGACGTGCGGTACACCCTCTCCGCCGGGCCTGCCGCTCTGGTCATGATCTTTCTGGCACTGGTCTTTCGGTCCCTTGGGGTTCTCGCCTGCGTAGCGGGCACCGCTCTCAATGGACGGGAACGGCTGTTTTGCGTCATCGCCTATTTGCCTAAGGCCACGGTCCAAGCGGCTATCGGCTCTGTTCCATTGGGAGCGGGCCTCCCCTGTGGGGCACTGGTCCTGTCCGTAGCAGTGTTAGCCATTTTGGTGACGGCACCCCTGGGCGCCCTGGGTATGGATGCCGGAGCACCCAGTCTGCTGACACTCAGCCCAGCAGCCGCAGGAAGTTCTCCCGAGCAATCAGCGCCCTCTCCCGGCCCGTCAGGCCCATCCGCTCCAGACAGGTAAGGAGATTTGGAACCTCTCCGGCGTCTTCCAGTCCCTGGGCAGACTCATTTCCGGGGCCCATGAAGTGACAGAAGTCGAAGCCGCAGCCCACGTGTTCCACCCCCATGACCTCCACCATGTGGGCGGCGTGGCGGGCCAGGGTCTCCACAGTCTGCTTCTCCCGGTCCTGATGGACAAAGCCGTGATAGCTGTTAAGCCCCACCACGCCGCCCCGGTCCCGGATGGCCCGGAGCTGATCGTCGGTGAGATTCCGGCGGACATCACACAGCGCCCGGCAGTTGGAGTGAGAGGCCATCACCGGGCCCTGAGAGACCCTCAGCAGGTCCCAAAAACCCTTTTCCCCCAGGTGGGACACGTCAGGCACCATACCCAGCCGCTCCATCCGCCCCACCGCCTGCCGTCCCAAGTCCGTAAGCCCCGTGTCCGGTGCCCCGGCCCCGGCGGCCAGGGCGTTGGATTCGTTCCAGGTCAGCATGGCGGTGCGAACCCCAGCGGCGGCCAAATGGTCCAGGCCCGTCAAGTCCGTCCCCAGCGGCTGAAGGCCCTCCACGCCCAAAAAAGCATACAGGCAGCCTGCTCTCCGGGCCTCTGCCGCCTCGCCCGCGGTGCGGACCAGCCGGATCTCCCTGCATTCCGCCAGCTCCTCACGGGCACAGGAGAGCATCACCTCCAACCGCTGCGGCGCAGCCCCCGGAGCAGCCCAGGCAGTATCCCGCCAGAAAGTCTGTCCCTGCCCGATGCCGGTCCAGAGAGACAACACCAGTCCCTCCACGCCGCCCCAGCGCAGCCGGGGCAGGTGGCAGCGCTCCAGCACTCGGGTCTCCCCTGCCAGACGGCGCCGCGTCACGTCGTAAAAAAGGTCCGAATGGGCATCCAAAATCATGGCCTTCCCTCCTTGTTTGCACCCATTCTATGCCGCCGGCCCTCTGCCCGCAAGTTTTTTCAGGTCAGCAGAAATTATTTTGGACTTTCCCCAGATTCCCCTTGACTTTTCCCTTCGTTTCCTGTAAACTAATTGAGGTTGTAAAGCAGTATAACTTTACAGAAGGGAGCGGTCCCATGAAAAATCAGACCTATCGCATGACTATGCTCTATGATTTTTACGGGGAACTGCTGACCGAGCGGCAAAAGGAGTTCTTTGACCTCTATTACAATGAGGACCTGTCCCTGGCCGAGATTGCGGAAAACGCCGGCATCTCCCGTCAGGGTGTCCGGGATGTGATCGTCCGGGCGGAGGGCATCATGCAGGAGATGGAGGACAAGACCGGTCTGATCCGCCGGTTCGAGGCCCAGCGGGCCCATCTGAACGCCATTGCCGCCGCGGCCGCTGAGATCCGCACCATCAACTACCGCCAGTATGAGGACCAGCGGCTGACGGAGCTGGCGGATCAAATTCTGGAGCAAACCTCCGCACTGAAGGAGTAACCCATGGCATTTGAGGGACTGACTGAAAAGCTGAATGCCACATTCAAGCGCCTGCGGGGCAAGGGCCGCCTGACGGAAAACGACGTTCGGGAGGCCATGCGTGAGGTGCGTCTGGCCCTGTTGGAGGCCGATGTCAGCTACAAGGTGGTCAAGGAGTTCGTCTCCTCCGTCACCGAGCGGGCTGTGGGCTCTGACGTGCTGGACAGCCTTACCCCCGCCCAGCAGGTGGTGAAGATTGTCAACGAGGAGCTGACAAACCTCATGGGCGGCGGCACCGCCCGCCTGTCCACGGCCAACAACGGCCCCACGGTGGTGATGATGGCGGGCCTCCAGGGCGCCGGCAAAACCACCACCACCGCCAAGCTGGCGGGCCTTCTGCGGCGGCAGAACGGCAAGCGGCCATTGCTTGCTGCCTGCGACGTATACCGCCCCGCCGCCATCGAGCAGCTGAAAGTGGTGGGCGGTCAGCTGAACCTGCCCGTTTTTGAGGAGGGGCAGGGAGACCCGGTGCAGATCGCCCAGGACGCCCTGCGCCACGCCCGGGACCACGGCAACGACATCGTCTTCTTAGATACCGCCGGCCGGCTCCATGTGGACGAGGAGCTGATGGACGAGCTCAAGCGGATGAAGGCCGCCGTCCATCCCAACGAGATTTTGCTGGTGGTGGACGCCATGACCGGCCAGGACGCCGTCAACGCCGCCACCGCCTTTGACCAGGCCCTGGGCATCGACGGCGTGGTGCTGACCAAGCTGGACGGCGACGCCCGGGGCGGCGCGGCCCTCTCCATTCGGGCCGCCACCGGAAAGCCCATCAAGTTTGTGGGTACCGGCGAGAAGCTGGACATGATCGAACCCTTCCACCCCGACCGGATGGCCTCCCGCATTCTGGGCATGGGCGACATGCTCTCCTTCATCGAGAAGGCCCAGCAGACCTACGATGAAAAGCAGGCCGCCAAGCTGGAGGAAAAGCTGCGCAAGAACCGCTTCACCCTTCAGGACTACTACGAGCAGCTTCAGCAGCTGCGGGGCATGGGCGACCTGAGCCAGATTGCCGGGATGCTGCCCGGAGGCCTGGGCAAACAGCTCTCCGGCGCCACCATCGATGAAAAGCAGATGGCTCACACTGAGGCCATTATCCTCTCCATGACCCCCCTGGAACGGGAAAATCCCCAGATCCTCAACGCCAGCCGCAAGCGGCGCATCGCTGCCGGCTGCGGACTGCAGGTGGTGGATGTGAACCGCCTTTTGAAGCAGTTCGAGATGATGCAGCAGCTGACCAAGCAACTGACCAAGGGCGGACGCATGGGCGGCCTGCCCGGCATGAGCCGGATGCACGGCTTTGGCCGGAAAAAGCGGCTGAAATAACAGCATTCCCTTCTTTACGGATATAAGTGCTCTCGCATTTATAGATACAAAAAATTTATTTACATTTCGGAGGTAACAACTATGGTTAAGATCAGACTGCGCCGCCTGGGCGCCAAGAAGGCTCCTTTCTATCGTGTCGTCGTCGCCGACTCCCGCTTCCCCCGGGACGGCCGCTTCATCGAGGAGATCGGCACCTACAATCCCTGCGTCTCCCCCGCTGAGATCAAGATTGACACCGAGCGGGCTCAGGCCTGGATCAAGTCCGGTGCTCAGCCCACCGACACTGTCAGAGCTCTGCTGAAAAAAGTAGAGGTTCTGTGATCCGGAGGGCGGATCATGAAAGACTTGCTGCTCTATATCGCCAAAAACCTGGTGGATGATCCCGACGCCGTCTCCGTCACGGAGGTGCAGGGCGCGCAGGAACTGACGTTGGAGCTGCGCGTCGCCCCCGACGACATGGGCAAGGTCATCGGCCGTCAGGGCCGCATCGCCAAGGAGATTCGGACCGTGGTCCGCTCCTATGCCCAGCGCACCGGCGTAAAGGTTTCCGTGGACATCGTGGACTGAACAAAGAGCGGCGCAGCAGCGCCGCTCTTTTGATTTCCCCTCTGACAGGCAGCCGACAGCCTTCGGTCCCGTGCTTCCCCGGAGACTCTGCGAAACCGGGACGCTGTTTTCCCGCGTGAAACCGCCCTCTTGCCCTGCGGAGCCAAAGAGGGTATACTGTTTGCATCAACGAAAAGGAGCTTCTCTCCATGAAACTGGAAACCATCAAGGTGGGCCGTATTGTAGGGGCCCACGGCATCCGGGGTGAGGTCCGGGTCCAGCCCCGGGACGGAGACCCGGCCTTTCTCACGCAGTTTTCCACCTTCCTGCTGAAGGGACAGCCCGTCTCCCCCACCGCCAACCACGTCCACAAGAGCCTGGTGCTGATGAAGTTCCCCGGCGTGGACGACATGAACGCCGCCCTGGACCTGCGGGACCAGGATCTGTATATCCGCCGCTCCGACGCCCGCCTGCCGGAGGGGGAGTGCTTCGACGACGAGCTGCTGGGCATGGAGGTCTGCGACGCCGCCACCGGCGCTCTGCTGGGGGAGCTGGTGCGGGTGGACCCGTACCCGGCCCACAAGGTCTACACGGTCCGGGGGCAGCGGGAATACCTGATCCCGGCGGTGAAGGGGGCCTTCATCCAGTCGGTGGACCTGGAGCGCAACCGCATGGAGGTCCAGGTGTGGGAGGGGATGGCGTCCGATGAGAATTGACATTCTGACTCTCTTTCCCGACTCCGTGGACGCCATGCTGAACGTCAGCATCCTGGGCCGGGCCCAGGAGCGGGGCCACATCGCCATCCAGTCCCACCAGATCCGTGAATATACCACCAACAAGCAGATGCAGGTGGACGACTATCCCTATGGCGGCGGCCGGGGCGCCGTCATGCAGGCGGACCCCCTGTACCGCTGCTGGGACCATGTGGTGCACACCTATGGCCCCGGCCGGACCATCTTCATGTCCCCCTGCGGCCGCACCTTCACCCAGGCGGTGGCCCGGGAGCTGAAGGAGCGCTACGACCACCTGATTCTGGTCTGCGGCCACTACGAGGGTGTGGACCAGCGGTTTTTGGACGAGTGCGTGGATGAGGAGATCTCCATGGGAGACTTCGTCCTCACCGGCGGGGAAATCCCCGCCATGGCAGTGTGCGACGCCGTGTGCCGCATGGTGCCCGGCGTCCTGCCGGACGCGGAGTGCTTTGAGGAGGAATCCCACTGGAACGGCCTGCTGGAGTATCCCCAGTACTCCCGTCCCGCCGTGTGGCACGACCGGGCGGTGCCGGAGATTCTGCTGTCCGGTGACCACGGCAAAGTGGCCGCTTGGCGGAAAAAGGAGAGCTACAAACGCACCATGGCCCGGCGGCCGGATCTGTTCGCCCAGTTTGACGAGAGCCAGCTGACCACCAAGGCGGAGAAAAAAATTTTGGCGGAGGCCAAGGCGGAGTTTGCCGCAGAGCACCAGCCGCCCCAGCCGTCGGAGGACGGCTGAGGACGCATATGACTGAAACCATATGTACCCAAATCACAGCGCGGCGGAATCGGATGGCTCCGCCGCGCTGTTTTAGTAAAATTATCTACAAATATTTAATCGTTTTCTATTTATTTTTCCATATCTTTTCAGAAGATATTGACAGGAATTCAAAAGAAGGCTATCATCAGGGAAAAAGCGCCTTTTTCCCCAGGCGCCAACTGTCCAACAACGAAGGAGGATTCTCCATGGACCAACAAATTCATCGGATCGGCGTATTGACCAGCGGCGGTGACGCCCCCGGCATGAACGCCGCGGTACGCGCCGTGGTACGGACCGCTCTGGACCAGGGCATCAGCTGCGTGGGCATCCGGCGCGGCTGGAATGGCCTGATTACCAGTGACTTTGTGCCTCTGGACGCGTCCAGCGTCAGCCATATCATTGATAAGGGCGGTACCATGCTCTACACCGCCCGCAGTGAGGAATTTATGACCGAGGAGGGCCGGGCCAAGGCCCTGGCCACCTGCAAGCTGCTGGGGCTGGACGCCATTGTGGCCATCGGCGGCGACGGCACCTTCCGGGGCGCCCTGGCTCTGAGCCGGCAGGCCGCCGCCAGCGGGTACGGCAGTCTCCGGGTGGCCGGTATCCCCGCCACCATCGACAATGACATCGGCTGCTCTCACTATACCATCGGCTTTGACACCGCCTGCAACACCGCCGTGGAGTGCATCGACAAGCTGCGGGACACCATGC
>CATZYY010000042.1 GCA_958426425.1 uncultured Oscillospiraceae bacterium | reverse complement strand
GACCTCCTGCCGGGGCATGACGGCCCGGATGCCGTTCAGGGTGAAGCAGAGGTTGTGGGCGGCGTCGCACCGCTCCGCCGTGGCCTCCAGAACGGTGCCGGCGGCCATGGCCTCTTGGAGGGCGGTATAGGAAAAGGCGGGCTGAGGCGTCAGCCCCTCCGGCGGAAACTGTCTGTTTTCCGGCATCTATCATCGCATCCCATCTGCCGCAGCGGCGGCGTTAGTTGACCATGTTACTATATGCGGAACGGGTAGTCCGCTTGACAGGAGGCGTAAAATGGACCTGCACCTGCATGACAAAGTGGAATTGAAAAAGCCCCATCCCTGCGGCTCCACCCAGTGGGAGATCCTGCGGGTGGGCATGGACATCAAGCTCCGGTGCCTTGGCTGCGGCCACGAGCTGATGCTGCCCCGCAGCAAGGCGGAAAAGAGCATCCGAAAGATCCTGACGGAGGAGGAACGGACATGAACAGAGGAACGAGAACGGTGGCCCTGGTGCTGGTGGTGGTCCTGGTGATCTCCCTGCTGGCCTCCATGGTGCTGCCGTATCTGGCTATGGGCTGAGGTCCAGGCACCGCATTTCGCCGTGAACTTCGGTTCACGGCGGAATTTTTTTTGGAAAAACTGTAACGAACGGGCCCGCTCTGTCGATTCATGGGCAGAACGGATGGGAAGGGGGAATGGACATGGAGCCTATGGAGACGGTCTACCAGCGCTACGCCGACCAGGTGAAGCGGTTTCTGGTGTGCCTCACCGGGGACGCGGCCCTGGCGGAGGAGCTGACCCAGGAGACGTTCTACCGGGCAGTAAAGTCCATCTCCCGGTACGACGGGACCTGCAAGCTCTCCGTGTGGCTGTGTCAGATCGCCAAGCACTGCTGGTACGATTCCCTCAAGCACAAGCGGCGTCACCCGGCCGTGTCCATGGAGGCCCTGACCCAGGCGGGGGAGGAGCCCGCCGGGGCCCAGGAGGCTCTGCCGGAGATCTCCCTGCTGGGGCGGGAGGACTACCTGTCCATCCACAAGGCCATCCACGCCCTCCGACAGCCCTATGGCGAGGTCTTTCTCCTGCGGGTGCTGTCGGACCTGAGCTTCCGGGAGATCGGGGAGATCTTCGGCCGGACGGAGAACTGGGCCCGGGTGACCTACTATCGCGCCAAGACCATGCTGGCGCAGCGATTGGAGGAATCATGATGGAGTGTGAAGTGATCCGGGATCTGCTGCCGTCCTACGTGGACGGGCTTTGCAGTGCGCGCAGCCGGGAGCTGGTGGAGGAGCACCTGTCGGATTGCCCGGAGTGCACCCGGGCGGCGGAGGCCATGAGGCGGCCGGTCCGGGTGGAGCCGGAGCCGGTGATCCGGGCGGCGTCGCCCTTTTACGCCCTGAAGAAAAAGCAGCTTTTGAAAACCGTGATCGCCGTGCTGGTAACGGCGGCGGTGTGCTTTGCCGCCTTTCTGGGCTGGCAGTATTTCGTGGAGAACTACCCGCCGGTCCAGCCGGTCCTCAGCCGGGTGGAGCTGGGAGAGGCGGACCAATGGCGCCGGGCGGAGGAGACGGTGGTGTTCGACAGCGTCTTCCACCGCCGGGAGGTCGTCAACGACATTGACAGCGACTCGGCGGCGGACCTTCGGCTGCTGGACGGGCAGGGGAACGTGGCGTTGGAGGCCACTGTGGAGCCGGGACAGGCCGTGAAACTGGAGGGCCTGGAGCGGAACACCCCCTACACCGTGGAGGTCCGGGGCGGACCCTTCCTGCTGCTGCGCTTTTTCTGACGGAGCCCGCCTCAGCCTGTCGAAAAAAAGCAAAATTTGCGCAATGGGAAGGAAGAGCGTTGCGAGAGGAGCCCGGGAAGGGGGCGTCAAGATGAATTGCCGCAAAGCGGCAAGAGACGGCGGCCGGGGCCATTCATTTTTAATCATAAGTTTTTTGAACCCTTAAAAAAGCACAAAAAACTTGCGCAGCGTGGTGAAAAGACTTTTTCGCTACACTGAGGCGAGTCCGAGGAAATCGGACCCGCCTCCTTTTTGCGACTGGTTTTCCCGGTCCGCTGTCCTATAATGGTCTGCGTGACGAGAAGGGGGGCGGCACCGTGACCACCGTGTATGTAGACAGCGTGTTTGTTCTCAATACGCTCATGGACTACCTGCTGCTCCTTTGCACTGCCCGCCTTGCGGGCATTCCGCTGCGGCGGTGGCGCTATGTGTTAGCGGCCATCTTGGGCGGGGCCTACGCCGTGGCGGTGTTTCTGCCGGGGTGGGGCTTTCTGAGTCTGCTGCCGGTGAAGATCGCGGTAGGGGTGGTCCTCTCGGTGATTGCCTTCGGCGGAGAGGCGCGGATTCTCCGGCTGACGCTGCTGCTGTTGGCCGTGTCCTGCGCCATGGCCGGGTGCGTGCTGGGCCTGGGGCTGCTGGCGGGCAGCGCCGTGCCGGTGGTACAGGGGGTGTTCTATACTGACGTCTCCGCCAAGGTGCTGCTGATCGCCGCCGCCGCGGCCTACGGGGTGATGACGGTGGTGTTCCGGGCGGCGGCCCGCCACGGCCTGGGGGGCGAGCTGGCGGCGGTCCGGGTGTGCGTGCAGGGCCGGACCGCCCAGGTGACGGCTCTGTTGGATACCGGCAGCGCCCTGCGGGACCCGGTGACCGGGGCGGCGGTGCTGGTGGTGTCTCCGGGGGCATTGGACGGCGCTCTGCCGCCGTCGGTACGGCCAATGCTGACACCGGAGCTGCTGCGGTTCCCGCCGGACCTGCTGGAGCCGTTGGAGCAGGCGGCGCCGGAGCTGCGGTGGCGTCTGCTGCCCTACCGGGCGGTGGGGGTGCCGGGGGGACTGCTGCTGGCGATGCGCAGCGACTGGACAGAGATTGACGGCCAGCGGCATCCGGGGCTGCCGGTGGCCCTTTCCCCCACAACTCTGGGACCGGGATACGCCGCCCTGTGGGGCGGGCAGATCAAAAGGAGAGGCGTGCATGAGAAACTGGAAGCAATGGCTGGAGGGACTCCTGGAGCGGCTGGGTCTGCTGGGGGAGCGGGGCATTCACTACATCGGCGGCAGCGATACTCTGCCGCCGCCCCTCAGCCGGGAGCGGGAGGCGGAGCTGCTGGGGCGGCTGGAGCAGGAGGACGCCCGCAAGGAGCTGATTGAACATAACCTGCGGCTGGTGGTGTACATCGCCCGGCGGTTTGAGAATACCGGCGTGGGCATCGAGGACCTGATCTCCATCGGCACCATCGGCCTCATTAAGGCCGTTGGCACCTATCGTGCCGACAAGAACATCAAACTGGCCACCTACGCCTCCCGGTGCATTGAAAACGAGATTTTGATGTACCTGCGGAAAAACGCCGCCCGGAAGGGGGAGGTGTCCTTTGACGAGCCGTTGAACACCGACTGGGACGGCAACGAGCTGCTGCTTTCCGACGTGCTGGGCACCGAGGCGGACGTGGTTATGCGGCCCATTGAGGAGGACGTGGACCGCTCCCTCCTGGCGGCGGCCATCAGTATCCTCTCCCCTCGGGAGAAGGAGATCATTACCCTGCGCTTTGGCCTGGGCGGTGGGAAGGAGCAGACCCAGAAGGAGGTGGCGGACCATCTGGGCATCTCCCAGAGCTACATCTCGCGGCTGGAAAAGCGCATCATTAACCGGCTGAAAAAGGAGATCCTGCGTCTGAGCTGAAAAGCCGCCGGTCTGATGCCCTTGACCGGCGGCGGTTTTTGTCCTAAAATGGTCTGCGAGACTATGAGGACAGGTGGACCCTATGACTGATTTTGAACAACGCTATGTCGCCGCCCGCAAGGCTGTGATCGCCCGGGACCTGCGGCGGCTGAACCCTATGCAGCGCCAAGCCGCCATGACCACCGAGGGGCCGCTTTTGCTGCTGGCCGGCGCCGGCAGCGGCAAGACCACGGTGCTGATCCAGCGGGTGTACAACCTGCTGACCTACGGCCGGGGCAGCGACAGCGATGAGGTCCCGGACTGGGCCACGGAGGAGGATCTTCAGTTTTTGGAGCAATTCCCCGACCGGCCCGACCAGGACCAGTACCGCCGGGCGGTGCGCCTGTGCGCCGTGGACGTGCCCCGGCCCTGGGAGATCATCGCCATCACCTTTACCAACAAGGCGGCGGGGGAGCTGAAGGAGCGGCTTTCCGCCCGGCTGGGCCCGGCGGCGGAGGACGTGTGGGCTTCCACCTTCCACTCCGCCTGCGTGCGCATCCTGCGGCGGGACATCGACCGCATCGGCTTTGGCAAGGACTTCACCATCTATGACTCCGACGACTCCAAGCGGGTCATCCGGGACATTCTCAAGGAGATGAACCTGGACGAAAAGGCCTTCCAGCCCCGCAGCGTGCTCTCGGTCATCAGCGCCTCCAAGGACCGCTACGAGAGTCCCGAGGACTTCGCCAAGGCCCATTCCAACGAGGCCGACTGGAAGATGAACCGCATTGCCAAGGTCTACGCCGCCTACGCCAAAAAGCTCCGCTCCGCCAACGCCCTGGACTTTGACGACATCATCTACCACACCGTTACCCTCCTGCGGCAGGAGCCCGAGGTGCTGGAGTACTACCAGCGCAAGTTCCGCTACGTGCTGGTGGACGAGTACCAGGACACCAACCACCTCCAGTACCTTTTGACCAGCCTTTTGGCCGGCGGCTACAAAAACCTCTGCGTGGTGGGCGACGACGACCAGTCCATCTACCGCTTCCGGGGCGCCAACATCGAGAACATCCTGAACTTTGAAAAGCAGTACAAAAACGCCCGGACCATTCGCCTGGAGCAGAACTACCGCTCCACTCAGAACATTCTGGACGCCGCCAACGCCGTGATCCGCAACAACACCGGCCGCAAGGGCAAGACCCTCTGGACCGACAACGGCGCCGGGGAGGTGGTCACCGTCAAAACCACCTTCAACGAAAGCGACGAGGCCAACTACGTGGCCGGGGAGGTGCTCTCCAGCCTGAACCGGGGCCACAGCTTTGCGGACAACGTGGTGCTCTACCGGATGAACGCCCAGTCCAACGCACTGGAATACGCCATGAAGCGCAACGGCATTCCCTACAAAGTGGTGGGGGGCATGAAGTTCTTCGACCGGGCGGAGGTGAAGGACATGCTGTCCTATCTCTGCGTCCTCAACAACCCCCTGGATGACCTGCGGCTGCGGCGGATCATCAACGTCCCTGCCCGGGGCATCGGCGCCACCACCGTGGACAAGGTGGCGGCGTTGGCGGAGGGACAGGGGGCCTCCCTCTACGAGATCATCCGCAACGCCGACCTGTTCCCGGAGCTGAAATCCGCCTCCGGCAAGCTGCTGAAATTCGCCGACCTGATCGACGGCCTCCGCCGCGCCGGCGGGCAGCTGGCATTGCCGGAGTTCTATGACGCCGTCTGCGACCAGACCGGGTACATCAAGGCCCTGGAGGAGAAAAACGACCTGGAGAGCCGGGGCCGCATCGAAAACGTCCAGGAATTGAAGTCCAACATTCTGGGCTTTCTGGAGCGGGACCCGGAGGACGCCACCCTCTCCGGCTTCCTCAATGAGATCGCCCTGTACACGGACCTGGACGGCGTGGAGGCCGGGGACCAGGCCGTGACTCTCATGACCATCCACGCCGCTAAGGGCCTGGAGTTCCCCTGCGTATACGTGGTGGGCATGGAGGAGGGGATTTTCCCCGGCACTTCCGCCCAGTACGACGAGGAGGAGCTGGAGGAGGAGCGGCGGCTTTGCTACGTGGCCATGACCCGGGCCAAGGAGAAACTGACCCTGACCAACGCCCGGCAGCGGATGCTGTACGGCCGCACCAGCACCAACCGGCCCTCCCGGTTTCTGGAGGAGATTCCGGAGGAGAACCTCCGGTGGCTCAGCAAGCCCCAGCCCCTCGCCGCCCGGCAGGAGGATCTGGACACCGCCCCCTGGGGCGACAGTTTCGGCGCCGCTCCGGCCCGGTCCGCTCCCACCCGAACCTACGGCGTGGCCAAGCCCCAGAATCCGGTCCGGAAGCCTCTGACCTCCGCCGCCGGACGGACGGCAGCCCCCGCAGCAGGCCTTTTGCAGCTGTCTGTGGGGGACACGGTGGAGCACTCCGCCTTCGGCCGGGGCACCGTCACCGCCGTCCAGGCCATGCCCGGGGACTCCATGGTGACCGTGCAATTTGAAAAAGAGGACAAGCCCAAGCGGCTGATGCTGAAATTCGCCGGCAGCCATATGAAGAAGGTGTGAACCGGGGCTGAAAGTGCCTGAAAGAAGGGACAGCAGGCCTGACGAACGTACATAACGCAAAAAAGTTGCTGGGAACCGCAAAAGGGTGGTTCTCAGCAACTTTTTTCTGCTTTGTGGTTCTTTTCCAATGGAGGCCTGAAAAGTGCCTTTCAGCCTGGGGCCCCGGATCAGCCCCGAATTTCCCGGGCCATGGACTGGAAGACCTGAATCAATATCAGCACATCCACGCCCAGGGCCACGCAGTGGAAACCCTGGGACAGCCGCACTTTGGCGGCGGCTGCGTCGCCGCAGAAGATCAGCACGGGCTTGTGCACTGCCTGACAGGCTGCCACCACCCGCTCCAGTGCTGCCCGCATAGGGGGAGCGTCCAGCTCCATGGGGCAGCCCAGGGCAATGGACAGGTCCAGTGGCCCCACGAAAATACCGTCCACGCCGTCCATGGCGGCGATGGTCTCAATGTGGGAAAGGCATCCGGCGGTCTCACACTGGGGCAGCAGCAGCGTCTCCCGGTTGCAGCGGTCCATGTAGGTCTTGAACCCGGCCCGGGAGGCCTGGTCGTAGCCCCACTGTCCGTCCCGGGTGGGACAGAAACCCCGGCTGCCCAGCGGCGGGAACTTGGCGAAGCGGACCAGCCGCTCCACCTCCTCCACCGTTTCTACCGCCGGGACGATGAGCCCCTTGGCCCCCAGGTCCAGGGGCCGCAGCACCGCCTCCCGGCTGATGGCGTTGATCCGCACCAGGGCGTCCAGCCCGGCGGCGTCGGCGGCGGTGATGCACTCCGCCAGGGTCTCCGGGCCCAGCATGCAGTGCTCCGTGTCCAGCACCACGAAGTCCAGCCCGGCGGTGCCCAGAGCCTCCACCGCCACGCTGCTGCGCAGGTGGGTGAAGGTGCCCACAGAGGGTCTTCCCGCCTGAAAGTTTTCCAAAATCCGATTCATTTCGGTCCCTTCCTTTCTCGATTCATGGCGCCCCAGATCTCTGCCGGGGCAGGGAGGAGGTCGCCCTTCCGCCTGGAGAAAGCCCGCTAGGGTTCCACCTCAATGCCCAGAATCCGGGCTACCACCGCCGCCTGGGCGGCGTGGATTTTGGCCCCCTTCAGCTCGGCGCAGGTCTGGGACAGCACGATGCCGTCCAGGGTGCAGGTGGTCAGGTCCATGCCGGTGAGCTGCGTGCGGAACAGCTCCGCCCCGGTCAGGTCCGCCCGGTCGAAAACCACGCCGGACAGGTGCAGCTCCGACAACACAGCTTCTGTAAAGTTGCAATCCTTCACATAAATACGGTCCCAGTGGCCGCCGGTGAAGGGGACGTAGCGAAAGAGGCACCGGGTCAGCGCCGTGTCCTTCAGGCGGCTGCGGCGGAAGTCCGCCCCGTCGGCCTTGCAGTCGGTGAGGGTGCAGTCCCGCCAAAAGGAGCCCGGCAGGCGGCAGCCGGTCAGGTCGCAGCTCTCCAGCCGGCAGCGGAGGAAGGCGGCGCCGGTCAGGTCGCAGCGGTCAAACCGGCACTTATGGAAGACCGCCTGCTGAAACTCCAGGTCGGACAAATCCAGCCCCTCCACCGTCTCCTGGGTCAGGGTCAGCCCGGCGGGCAGGGATGTGTCCCGCTCCCGGGCCTGGGCCAGCAGATCCGTCAGTGTGCTCATGACCGCCGCCTCCGCTTTTCCTCCCGCTGCTCCGGCATCCACAAAAGCTCCTGGAAGCTATGGATGTATACGTCGCAAAAGCCCTTCATGGCGGCCTCATCCTGGTGGAAGAAGTCGTCGTGGACGCCTACTACCCGCATCCGTGCCGCCCGGGCGCCCCGGCAGGCGGAGAGACTGTCGTCAAAGGCGGTGCAGGATTCCGGCGCCACGCCGGCAGCCTCCGCCGCCGCAATCCAGATGGCCGGCTCCTTCTTCTCCAGCCCCAGCTCGTAGGCGTAGGTAATTCGGTCGAAGTATTTCATCAGGTCCAGCCGCTCCAGGGCGGTGCGGCAGTGCTCCGGCACGCTGGAGGTCACGATTGCCATATGGCGGCCCTCCGCCCGGCACTGCTTCAAATAGGCCCGGACGCCGGGCTTCACCTCTACGTGGGCGTAGGCATCCTTGGCCAAATCCATCCACTCGGCGATGATGTCCTCACAGGATTCCTCCAGATGGCAGAACTCCCTGGTGAATTTGGCGGCAAGGGGCAAAATGGTGTGGGCCACGCCCTGGTAATAGGCGTGGGTGTATGGCAGGCCCCGGCGGGCCAAAAAGGTCCGGTCCACCTCTTTCCACACGCCGTTGGAGTCGATCAGGGTTCCGTCCAGATCAAATAAAAGCAAGGGTTCACTCCTCCTTTTCCAGCCAAAATCGCCATGGGTAGTCCTTGGCCTCTTCTGCGTAGTCCACGCCGATCCGGGGCCCCCGGCACATCCGCTCCCTGGGCACCGCCGCGGGGGGAAGGCCCAGGTCCTCCGGCCCGTCGCAGACAAAGAGATCTTCTCCCGTCACCAGATCCAGGCCGTTTTGATCTCTGGTAAGGGAAAGAGCTTTACAGAGCTTGCCGGGGCCGTTAAGGAAGTTCTTCCTTCGGTAGGCAGTCAGGGGCTTGTCCCCGTAGCGCAGCCGGGCCATGGTCTCCGCGCCCGCAAGGGGCTCGCCGGCCCGGATCAGAACAGCGGCAGGCTCGCCCTCCGGCTCCGTGACGAAGTTCAGGCAGTGGTACATGCCGTAGATAAAGTAGATATAGGCGGTGCCCGCCTGACGGAACAGTGTGTCGGTCCGGGCTGTGCGGCGGTAGCCAAAGGCATGGCAGGCCCGGTCGCACCGGCCGATATAGCCCTCCGTCTCCGTGATCCGCACGGCCAATAGCTCGCCGTCCAGCCGCCGGACCAGACACTTGCCCAACAGAGTCTGTGCCGCGGTCAGAGTATCCTGCAAATAGAATTCTCGGCAAAGCCTTGCCATTTTTTCACCTCAGTGTTACAATATCTCCCGTTGTGCGCCCGGTCCCCGCAGGGGACGGGCGGACCGGATTTTTTCTATTTTACCATGGAACGAATATGGGAGCAAGTGCGATGAAAGTCAACCGAGTGAGACAGAATGTATTTCCGGTGCTGGCGGCTCTGATCTGGGGCACGGCCTTTGTGGCCCAGAGCGTCAGCGCAGATTTTGTGGAGCCCTTTACCTTCAATGCCGCCCGGTCGGCGGTGGCCTTTTTGTTTTTGCTGGTGCTGTGTGCCGTGCTGCGCCGCCGCCGGCGGAAGGATTTTGCCGGCAGCGTCCAGGTCCGGCCCCATGCACGGCGGGATTTGGCGCTGGGCGGCCTTTGCTGCGGCCTGGCCCTGACCCTTGCCACCAACCTTCAGCAGAAGGGGCTGGAGACCACCACCTCCGGCAAGGCCGGGTTCATTACGGCGCTGTACATCGTCATCGTACCGGTGGCGGGGCTGCTGTTCCGTCGGCGGGTGCCCCGGGCTGTGTGGCTGGGGGTAGTGCTGGCGGTGGCGGGGCTGTACTGCCTGTGCATCACTGAGGACTTCACCATCTCCGGCGGGGACCTGTACATTTTGCTGTGCGCCGTGTGCTTCTCCGCCCATATCCTCATCATCGACCACTTTACCCAGAAGGTGGACGGGGTGGAGCTGTCCTGCGTTCAGTTTCTGGTGACTACGGCGCTGTCCCTGCTGGGCATGGTTTTGACCGAAAGCCCCAGCGCCGCCGCCCTGCTCCAGTGCCTGTGGCCCATTCTGTACGTGGGTATTTTCTCCAGCGGCGTGGCCTACACCCTCCAAATCCTGGCCCAGAAGGACTCCAACCCCACCGTGGTGTCGCTGCTTTTAAGCCTGGAGTCCGTGTTCGCCACGGTGGCCGGGGCGCTGATCCTGGGGGACCGGATGAGCGGAAAGGAGTACTTCGGCTGCGTGCTGATGCTGGCGGCGGTGGTTCTGGCCCAGCTGCCGGAGCGGAAGCCGGCCATTTGACATTGGACAAAGGCGGTTTCCTGTGTTATACTACTACAATGTATGAGTATGCTGCGAGGTGATTTCATGCGGATCGACGTCCTGGGCGTGGGATTTGACAATGTGACCATGGCGGAGGCCGTGGAGAAGGCGTGGGACCTGATGACCCAGCCGGGGCCCCACTACGTGGTGACCCCCAACCCGGAGATCGTGGAGGTCTGCCGGGTGGACGAGGAAGCCCGCTCCGCCGTCAACGGGGCGGACTTGGTGCTGGCAGACGGCATCGGCGTCATCAAGGGCGCCGCTATGCTGGGCACGCCGCTGAAAGAAAGAACCCCCGGCATTGAATTTGCCGGGCGTTTGATGGGGAAACTGGCAAAGGAGGGCAAGTCCCTATATCTGCTGGGGGCCAAGCCCGGTGTGGCGGAGCTTGCGGCCAAGCGCCTGAGCGCCCAATACCAGGGCCTGGTGATTGCCGGCACCCACGACGGGTATTTTCAGGAGGACGGGCCCGTGATCGAGGCCATCCGCCAAAGCGGGGCCGACTGCGTGTTCGTCTGCCTGGGGGCGCCCAAGCAGGAGAAGTGGATGGCCGCCAACGGCGCCGCCACCGGGGCGTCGCTGCTGTGCGGCCTGGGCGGCAGCCTGGACGTGTTTGCCGGCGTGGTGGCCCGGGCGCCCAAGTTCTGGTCCGACCACGGCTTGGAGTGGTTCTACCGCCTGTGCAAGGAGCCTCACCGGGCGGGCCGAATGATGAAGCTGCCGCTGTTTCTGGTCCATGTGCGGCAGGAGAGGGGACGGAAATGAAGGGGAAACTGATCGTGCTGGAGGGCACCGACGGCTCCGGCAAGGCCACCCAGGCCCATCTGCTGGCGCAACGTCTGAAAGGGGAGGGCATCCCCTTCCGGGAGATTGACTTCCCCCGGTACGGAAACCCCTTCGCCGAGCCTGCCAAGCTGTATCTGGAGGGGGCTTTGGGCAAGCATCCCGGGGACGTGAACGCCTATGCCGCCTCGGTACTGTACGCCGTGGACCGCTTCGCCTCCTATAAGGAGGACTGGGGCGCCGCCTACGAGTCTGGGGAGCTGATTTTGGCCAACCGCTACACCACCTCCAATGCCGTGCATCAGGCCTCCAAGCTGCCGGAGGGGCAGCGGGGGGATTACCTGAAGTGGCTCTTTGACCTGGAGTACGGCCGCATGGGCCTTCCCAAGCCGGACTTAGTGGTGTATCTGGACCTTCCTACGGAACTTTCTGAGGCCATGCTCCGTCAAAGACAGCAGTCCACCGGCACCCACGCCGATATCCACGAGCAGGATGGTGACTACCTTCGCTCCTGCCGGGAAAATGCCCGCACCATCGCCCGGGAGCTGGGGTGGACCGTGGTCCGCTGCGACCGGGAGGGCCGCGTCCGTCCGCCGGAGGACATCCACCAGGAGATCTGGTCCCTGACGGAGAAACTGCTGTAAGGCCTGTCCGCGGGAAGCCGCGGGAAAACGGGGCGCGTGCGCCCCGTCTTTGTCCCGTCAGCATCTCAGCAGCAGGAGTTGCAGCCGTCGTTGCCGCACCCGCAGTTGTTGCCGCAGCCGTTTCCGCCCCAGGAGCCGCCGCAGCAGCAGCACAGCACGATGAGGATGAGGATGATCCACAGGCAGGAGTTATTGTTTCCGTTGCACATATCTGTCACCTCGCTTTGAGACATTCTATGCGCCAAGCGCTCCAAGAGAGCCTGACCATTGAAAAAATTTCCCAAAGGGGAAACAAACACCGGGATTTGCGTCCGTTTCCATTCGTGGGAGCGGAAGAAACAGGAGGTTCTTATGTCTGATTTCAAAAAGGGAGATACCGCCAGCTGGGACAGCGGCGAGGTCCGCCGCAGTCAGCCGGCGTCCAGGCCCAAGGTCCGTACCCGGAAGAAGCGGCGCCGCATGAATCCCTTCCTCTATATTTTGCTGGTGCTGCTGACCTCCGCGCTGCTGGCGGGGGTGGGCTGGATGCTGGCCTGCGATCTGTGCGCCTTCAACCGGGGCGCCATCGAGACGGCCACTGTGGAGGTCACCGCCGAGGACTCCCTGGGCGACGTGGCAGAGAAGCTCCAGGAGGCGGGCCTCATCAAGTACAAGTGGTTTTTCAAGCTGTTTGCCGCCTTCTCCAACGCCGACGAGAAAATCGGCATCGGCACCTATGAGCTCAACACCGACATGGATTACCGAGCGTTGATCGTGGGAATGCACAGCTCCTCCGGCAACCTCAATGCCGACACGGTCACCGTCACCATCCCCGAGGGCTACACCGTCCGGCAGACCATCGCTCTGCTGGCGGAAAAGGGCGTCAACACCCAGGAGGCCCTGACCGAGGCCGCCCAGACCGGCAACTTCAACTACGACTTTATTGACAAGGACAGCGAGGACATCTCCCGGCTGGAGGGATACCTGTTCCCGGACACCTATGAGTTCTACGTGGGCCACAACGCCCGGGACGCCCTGAACAAGCTGATCGCCAACTTCGTCAGCCGCCTGGGCGACGAGGGCATGGCCCAGGTGGAGGAATCCGAGTACTCCCTGGAGGAGATCATCACCATCGCTTCGCTGATCGAGGAGGAGACCGACGGCTCTGACCAGGCCAACATCGCCTCCGTCATCTATAACCGGCTCAACAACCCCTCCTACGAGACTGCGGGTCTGCTGCAGATCGACGCTTCGCTGCTCTACGCCATCCCGGACCACGAGGGCGTCATCACCAACGAGGACAAGGCTCTGGACTCCCCCTATAACCTGTACAAGAACAAGGGCCTGCCGCCTACGCCCATCTCCAATCCGGGCCTTGCCGCCATCCAGGCGGCGCTGAACCCCGCCCAGACCGATTACTATTATTACGCTCTGGGCACTGACGGCAAGCACCACTTCTCCACCAGCCTGTCCGAGCATAACGCCTTCCTGGCCAGCGACCAGTATGCCGGGTAAGGGGAACCGCCCGCCGGAGCTGCTCTCACCGGCGGGCGATATGGAGCGGCTGGAGATGGCCATTCGCTACGGAGCCGACGCGGTGTATCTGGCGGGGGAGAGCTACGGCATGCGGGCCTTCGCCGGAAATTTCGACGATCAGGCGCTGCGGCAGGCCGTGAAAACGGCCCACAGCCGGGGCGTCAAGGTCCACTGCACCGTCAACACCATGCCCCGCAACGACGAGGCCGCGGCCCTGCCGCAGCATCTGGAGCTTCTGAACGACGCCGGCGTGGACGCGGTGATTTTGGCGGACCTGGGGGCCTTCACCCTAGCGGGGAAGTACGCCCCCCGGTGTGCCCGCCACGTCTCCACCCAGGCCGGCGTCACCAACTACGAGACCGCCCGGGCCTGGTACGACCTGGGCGCCGCCCGGGTGATTTTGGCCCGGGAGCTGAGCCTGGAGGAGATCCGGGAGATCCGGGCCAAGACCCCCAGGGAGCTGGAGATCGAGGCCTTTGTCCACGGTGCCATGTGCGTCAGCTACTCCGGCCGGTGTTTGCTGAGCAACTATATGACCGGCCGGGACTCCAGCCGGGGCGCCTGCGCCCAGCCCTGCCGCTACCACTACGCCCTGATGGAGGAAAAGCGCCCCGGCGAGTATTTCCCCATTGAGGAGGACGGCGAGGGCAGCTACATCCTGAATTCCCGGGACATGTGCATGATCGACCACCTGGACGATCTCATGGACGCCGGGCTCTCCAGTTTGAAGATTGAGGGCCGGGCCAAGTCCGCCTACTACGCCGCCGTGGTCACCGCCGCCTACCGCCACTGCCTGGATGCCGCGGCGGCAGGGGAGCCTCTGGACCCGGTTTGGCGGGACGAGGTGGAGCATGTGAGCCACCGGCCTTACTCCACCGGATTTTACTACGGCCCGCCGGGACAGTATTACGAGACCTCCCGGTACATCCGACAGTGGCAAGTGATTGCCCTTGTCACTGACTGCGACCAGGTGGGCAACGCCACGCTGTCCCTGCGCAATAAGTTCCGGGCCGGGGACACGGTGGAGGTGCTGGGGCCGAACGTGCGGCCCTTTGCCCTGACGGTGCCGGAGATGACCGACGCCGACGGCGCCCCCCTGACAGAGCCCCGGACCCCGGGCTCCGTCTTCCACATGAAACTGCCCCGGCCGGTGCCGGCCTGGTCGCTGCTGCGGCGTCAGGCGGACCTGTCGGCGAAATAAAATAGAACATAAAGAGATAAGGAGACACCCTATGAACGCTGATGTCGTCATCGTCGGTGCCGGTCCCGCCGGCATCTTCACCGCCCTGGAGATGATTAAGAAGGGCAGCCGCCAAAAGATCATCATGGTGGAGAAGGGACAGAGCGTGGAAAAGCGCCACTGCCCCAAGGACAAGACCCGCAAGTGCATGAACTGCAAGCCCTATTGCCACATCACCACCGGCTTTTCCGGCGCCGGCGCCTTCTCTGACGGCAAGCTGTCCCTCAGCTACGAGGTGGGCGGTGACCTACCCACCCTGATCGGAGCGGACTTGGCTCAGGAGACCATCAACTACGCCGACCAGATCTACCTGGAGTTCGGTGCCGATACCCACATCGAGGGCCTGGAGCACGAGGCCGAGCGCAAGGAGATCCGCAAGCGGGCCATCCAGGCGGGACTGAAGCTGGTGGACTGCCCCATCCGCCACATGGGCACGGAAAAGGCCCAGGCCATCTATCTGGCCATTGAGCGCTACCTCCAGGAACACGGCGTGGAGATGTACTTCGGCTATGAGTGCAGCAACATCATCCTGGAAAACGACGTGTGCCGGGGTGTGTCCATCTCCAACGGCAAAACCGACCTGGAGATCTACGCCAAGCACACCGTGGTGGCCACCGGCCGCCGGGGCGCCGACTGGCTGGAGAAGCTCTGCGCCGAGCACGGCATCGCCCACGCCCCCGGCACTGTGGACATCGGCGTGCGGGTGGAGGTCCGCAATGAGGTCATGGAGATGGTGAACCGGGTGCTGTACGAGTCCAAGCTGGTGGGCTATCCCAAGCCCTTCAAGAACAAGGTCCGCACCTTCTGCCAGAACCCCGGCGGCTTCGTCAGTCAGGAGAATTACGACAATGACTTGGCCGTGGTCAACGGCCACTCCTACAAGGACCTGAAAAGCGACAACACGAACCTCTCCATCCTCTGCTCCCACAACTTCTCCGTGCCCTTCAATCAGCCCATCGCCTATGCCCAGAAGGTGGGCGAGCTGACCAACATGCTGGCCAACGGACAGATTCTGGTCCAGCGTTTCGGCGACATTCTGGACGGCAAGCGTACCTGGGAGAAGGAGCTGGCCCAGTCCAACATCCGGCCCACCCTGCCGGACGCTGTGGCCGGCGACATCACCGCCGCCATGCCTTACCGTGCCATGACCAACATCATTAACTTCATCCAGGCCATGGATTACGTGGTGCCGGGCTTTGCCGCCCAGGAGACGCTGCTGTACTCTCCTGAGCTGAAGTTCTACTCCAACCGGGTGAAGATGGACACGGACTTCAACACCAGCC
>CATZYY010000041.1 GCA_958426425.1 uncultured Oscillospiraceae bacterium | reverse complement strand
TCTCGTTTTCAATCATAAGTTTTTTGAAACTTTTTAAAGGTTCAAAAAACTTGTTGCAGCGTGGCGAAAATGCTTTTTCGACACGCTGCAGCGCCCTGAGCCTTTTGGGCTCAGGGCGCTGTCTGTTTCGCGTTACCAGCTGTGATGTCCCCAGGACTGGGCGGGGGTCATGGCGAAAAAGCTATAGTCGGGAGCGGTGCCGCTGTCACCCCAGGTGGTGTCGATGTGGTACTGGGTATCATCCAAAGTGGCTACCGTCCAGATGTGGGAGCTGTTGGACAGGGCGGTGCAGTCGATATCCTCCAGCTTCAGCAGCATGTTGTAGGCGCCGGTATAGCCGTCGCACACGGCGGTGCCGCTGTGGAACAGACCGTAGGCGATGTGGCTGAGGGAGTCGTCCTGGGCGTCGTAATCATAGATACAGTTGTCGCAGATCCAGGTATAGTACACCTTGGCCTTGTCATAGTCCGTCATGTCCGCCGTAATCTGGCCTGCGGCCCACAGCTCGTCGTGAACGGCGATGGCGGCGGCCATGGCCTCGTTCCGATAGTCCGCAATGGACCCTGTGCCGTTGGAGGCGGAGAAGGTCAGGGTGACAGAGCCGCTGTTGGAGTAGCTGCAGGTGACGCTGTTGTAGCACTGCTCCACATAGGTTTTTACCACGGACAGCGCCTGGTCCATCACCTTTCGGGCCCCCAGGGGGGAGATGCCGGCGTAGTGCAGGGTCAGGGTATTCTGGTTGTTGGAGAGCATATAGCGGATGCTCTCATCCATCTCTGCCTGGGTGGAGGGAGAGGCAATGTACCGCCCGGGGTCCACCAGATCGCCCAGGGTGGTGCCGGCGGCGCTCCAGACGCTCTCCAGATTCCAGCTGGGGGTCAGGCGCAGGGCGGGGTCCACCATCCGGGTCAGCATGGCCGCCGCGGCCCCCCGGGTAATGAGGCGGTCCGGCAGATAGGAGCCGGTGGCGTCGGAGCCCACGGAGATGCCGGTGCGGTAGAGATAGAGAATGTCCCGGTAGTAGTCGGTGTACTCGGTGACATCGGTGATGAATTTGCGGCTGGCGTACCCCTCTGTCACCAGCTGGTCATTGACCTCCGGCAGCACGCCGGCGGGCAGGGTGTTTGCCAGCACGTGGGCCACCTGGGCCCGGGTGGCGTAAGAAGTCAGACTGCTGTCCAGCTCCGTGCCCAGCACGCCCTCCGCCTGGAGGTAGCGCAGGTAGCGGATAGCCGTGGAGGTATCGCCGTCACCGGCGTAGGCATTGGGGCCGGCTTCGGCGTCGCCGGTGCGGTAGAGGCTGCGGATCCGGGCTGCAAAAATCACGATCTGCCCCACGGTCATGGAATCCTGCAGGCCGAAAGAGCCGTCGGTCTTGCCTGTGGTAAGGCCGTACTCATACAGGGCGGCCACATTATCGTAGAAGACGGAATCCTCTGTCAGGTCGGAAAATTCCCCGGCGTAGGTTTTGCTGCGGACAAAGTTGCCGGTGCCCTCCTCCGCCGCCAGGGCGGGGACGCCCAGAAGCAGCGCGACTGCCAGGGTCAGGGACAAAACGCGGATTTTCAAAATGGCGCTCCTTTCTATGGGGCGGGAGGCCGGCTCAGGCGGGGATGTTCAGGTCTGCCATGACCCGGTCCTCCACATAGGGGTTCAGGTATTGGTTCACCACCTCCAGGGTGGCGTCAGGGTCCAAATGAACGAAGTTGTCGCTGTCATCCCATTCGCCGGGCAGGGTGGAGAAGGAGACGGCGTCGGCCCCCATGGAGATGGCCTCGGTCCCCAGCCAGGCCAGGTTGCCCAGGGTCAGGTCCGTCTCCACATACTGATTGAAAATATTGGCGAATTCCGGGATCTTGTCCACATTGGACAACGTGAGCGTCTGCTTCGCCACGGCTTTGAGGAATTTCTGCTGGGTTTCCATGCGGCCGATGTCCTGGGTGGCGTAGACGCTGCGGCAGCGAACCACCTTCAGCGCCTCCTCCCCGGTCAGGTGCTGCATACCGGCGGAGAAGTGGATGTACAGATCCTGATAGGGGTCTTCGTAATTCATATCCACCGGCACGTCAAAATCTACGCCGCCGATGGCGTCCACCAGGGCCACAAAGCCCTTCAGGTCCACAGATACGGTGAAGTCCACGGGAATGCCCAGCTGGTCCCCGATGACCTCCGCCAGTTTCTCGATGCCGCCGCTGCCGAAGGCGGCGTTGATCTTGTGGTTCCTGCCGTCCCAGACGGCCTTGGTGTCCCGGGCGATGCTGACGCCGTGGATATAGTTGTTCTCCGCGTCCACCGCCAGGAGGATGTTGGTGTCGCTGTTGCCGTTGCCGTCGTCACAGCCGGAGACCAGGATGGTGTAGAACTTGTCCTTCCGCTCAGCGTGGGCCGCAGCGGCTGCGGCAGCTGCCGCTGCCGCGTCCTGCTCCTCCTGGGTCAGGTCCTCTGTCTCCTGAACGGCGTCCGTGGCCTCCAGGCCTCCCTGCGCCTCCACTTCGGGAGGACGGATCAGAATATGAGCGCCGGCATAGACAATGCCCGCCACAACAACCAACATCAGCACGGTCCGCTTCCAGCTGCGCCGGCGTTTCATTACTCGCTTTGCCATGAGAGATGTCCGCTCCTTGTGCGCGGCCGGGGCCGCGGTGATGTCGCTGGGTCGATTTACATAATATCGCCACTTATTATAGGACATCCCGCGGGAAAACACAAGAGGGAAAATGGCGTGCCTTGGGCACGCCATCATTTAGGATTCCTGGTCTTTGCGATCTGCTTCTTCCATGCGCTGCAGCAGGGTTTTGATTTCCGAAAGCAGCTGGTTCTGGTAGGACAGGGCGCAGCGGATGTAATGCAGCGTGGGCTCCGGGGGCAGGGGTGGTTCCGGCTGACTCACCGGATGAGGCCAGCGGCGGACCGGCGGCTCTTGAATAGGACAGCTGCGGACCGGCTGAACGGCCGGCCCGGACCGGTGGGGGCGGCAGCGGCCCTGGGACTGATTTGCCATATACATTCCTCCGATACAAGCATGTTTGCGGACCGGCGCCTACCGGCCGCGGTACTTCTTCCGGGTGGCGATGCCGCCCCGGATGTGCCGCTGGGCCTTGTTGACCTCCAGCACTTCCTTCACCTGGGTGTAGAGGGCCCGGTTGAACTGGGGCAGCCGTTCGGAGATATCCTTGTGCACTGTGGACTTGCTGATGCCGAATTTCTGCGCGGCGGCCCGGACGGTGGTCCGGTTTTCTATGATGTACTGAGCCAGGCGTTCTGCCCGCTCCTCCATGTTACCCTTCAAAACACGTTCACTCCCCGCCTCTTGTTGGTCCATCCTATGCGGGGGGAAAAGGGGATATGCGCGGGCGGCGGCAAAAAGCGCCCGTCCCGGTTTAACGGGAAGGGCGCGCAGCTTGTCAAAAAATGGGGAGATTTTCATCACCGCCGTCATCGGTGCGGCGGGACAGATTCACTTTTTCAGTTTCTGAATCCGCTCCAGGCGGTTGAGGGCCTCGTTGAGGGTGTCGTCGTTCTTGGCAAAGTGGAGGCGGATCAGGTGGTTCACCGGCTCCCGGAAGAAACTGGACCCCGGCACGGCGCCCACGCCCACCTCCCGGGCCAGATTCTTGCAGAACTGCAGGTCGCTGTCATAGCCGTACTCGCTGATGTCCAGCAGCACGTAGTAGGCGCCCTCCGGGTCATTGTGGACGATGTGCAGATCGTCCAGTCCCTTCAAAAACAGCTCCTTTTTGTGGGTGTACTTGGCCAGAAGCCCGTCGTAGTAATCCTGTCCGAACTCCAGGCCGGGGATCACAGCTTCCTGGAGCGGTGCGGCGCAGCCCACGGTCAGAAAATCGTGGACCTTTTTGGCCCGGTCGATGATCTCCTTGGGGGCGATGATGTAGCCCAGGCGCCAGCCGGTGATGGAGTAGGTCTTGGACAGGGAGGAGCAGGACAGCGTCCGGCCCCACATCCCCGGCAACGTGGCGAAATAGGTGTGCTTGTGAGGGGCGTAGACGATGTGCTCGTAGACCTCGTCTGTAATTACATAGGCGTCGTACTTGGTGGCCATTTCGGCGATAATCAGCAGCTCCTCCCGGGTGAAGACCCGGCCGCAGGGGTTGGAGGGGTTGCACAGCACCAGGGCCTTGGCCCCCTGCCGGAAGGCGTCTTCCAGCTCGTCCACATCGAAGGTGAAGGCCGGGGGATGGAGAGGGACGTAAATGGGCTCCGCCCCGGAGAGGATGGTGTCGGCCCCGTAGTTTTCATAGAAGGGGGAGAAGACTACCACCTTGTCGCCGGGGTTGGTGACGGTCATCATGGCGCACATCATGGCCTCGGTGGAACCGCAGGTGGCCACGATCTCCGTGTCCGGGTCGATGGTCCGGCCCATATAGTGGGTCTGCTTTTTCGCCAGGGCTTCCCGGAAGTTCTGGGCGCCCCAGGTGACGGAGTACTGGTGGGGGCCTTCGTGGGCAACCTGGGCCAGACGGTCCGTGATCTCCCGGGGCGGATCAAAGTCCGGAAAGCCCTGGGAGAGGTTGACGGCGCCGTATTTCAGAGAGACCCGGGTCATCCGCCGGATCACGGAATCGGTAAAATCAGCAGTGCGCTGGGAGAGAGGCTGGGGCATGGATAAGTCCTCCTTTAACGGTCGATGGTCTGATTGTACCTGAATCCCGCCCAAAATGCCAGACGGAGAGGAAAGATTTTTGCTGGGCACGGTCCAATTTTCCCTGGCGCAGCGAGAAAAATGTGGTATGATAAACATATCAATATATGAAAAAGAGAGGATGATCCCTGTGAATGAGACACTGAAGGTTCTGAGAGAGCGCAGAAGCATCCGCAAGTATAAGAAAGAGCAGGTGGCACCGGAGACGCTGGACGCCATTCTGGACGCCGGCACCTGGGCCGCCTCCGCCAAGGGCGGGCAGTCCGCGGTAATGGTACTGGTCCAGGACCCGGAGACCATCTCCTATATGTCCGCCCTGAACGCCGAGATCCAGGGCAAGCCCGGCACGGACCCCTTCTACGGTGCTCCCACGGTGGTGGTGGTGCTGGCTGACGGCGAGACCGCCAACTGGCTCCAGGACGGCTCCCTGGTCATGGGCAATCTGATGACGGCGGCCTGGGCCCTGGGCGTGGGCTCCTGCTGGATCAACCGGGCCATCGAGCTGTTTGACCGGCCGGAGGGCAAGGCGCTGCTGAAGAAGTGGGGCCTGCCGGAGACTTACAGAGGCGTCGGCAACTGCGTCCTGGGCTACATCGACGGGGACGTGCCCAACCCCAGAGCCCGGAAGGAAAACTATATCATCCGCCCGTAAGCGGCGTATCAGACCATGAAAAGTCGGCGGCAGGGAATCCCTGCCGCCGCTGTTTTATGTATATGTATAGGAGAAGAACCCTTGGTCCATATCCGCGTTATAGAGCATCCAGCAGCCTAAGACGCCCTCCGGGACTGTTTCCGGCAGGTTCCAATCGGGCCACTCCACCTGAAGGGGTTCAGTGGCCAGCACATCGGTTGAGGCCTCCGGCCTGTAGAGATAGAACGCTGTTCCGCCCTCCAGACCGTAAGGGGTGGAGCCGATGTAAAGGGTTCCGTCTTCCACCCATTCCTCCCCCTCCGTCTCCTGGCAGGTCAGATTTTCCAGCATCATGGAGTAACTGTGTTCATCCAACTGGCGCAGGTCGGAGAAGGTTCCGCTGAAGGTGCAGATGCGGTAGAGACCGCCCGGATATTGCACGGCGGCGTCCCAGTCCGTGAACTGCCCGGTGAAGGAACCGTCGGAGGTCAAAGCCAGATTTGTCCGCCAGGCGCCGGCGCCGCTGCAAAAGGTCAACTCCTCCGGCAGATCCTCCGGCAGGGCGTCCACGGGGGTAGCGGCTGCCGCCTGCTCCGGAGCGTCACTGGAATCGGTTTCGTCCTCCAGGGGAGAGGCTGCTTGAGAGACACCGCCTGTTTGCCTGAGCGTCGAGTCCGTCTGGGAGCTGACATTCTCCGTGCTTTTTGCCAAGTCCGTCTGCCCGCAGCCGGACAGCAGCGCCAGACAAACAGCTGCCGCCGTCAGCCGATTACTCAAGCCGCGCAGCCGATACCGCTCTCTCATAGTGATGCCTCCCCTGTAAATGTAGATGTGCTGTTGGTAGGAGCATAGCACGACACGGAATTTATGTCAACTGCCCCCCCGGAGATGTTTCTATGGAGCGCCTCTTGCGCCGTTAGTGGAATTGCGCTAAACTAAAAGACAATGATGCAGGAAATATGAAAAAAGGAGGCCGCGGATATGACCTATGAGGCGGAGCGGGCGCTGATCTGCGCCGTGGGAAAGCTGCTGTACGACCGAGGCTATGCCGCCGCCAACGACGGGAACCTGTCGGTGCTGGTGGAGCCGGGGCGGCTGCTGGAGACCCCCTCGGGGGTCTCCAAGGGCCGGATGACGCCGGACATGCTGCTGGTGACGGACCTGGAGGGCACTGTGCTGGAGGGGAATCGTCACCCCTCCTCGGAGCTGAAGATGCACCTGGCGGTGTACTGGGGGCGGAGCGATGTCCGGGCCGTGGTCCACGCCCATCCGCCGGTGTCCACGGCCTTCGCCGTGTGCCGCCGGGGGCTGGAGACGCCCTATGTGGCGGAGCTGGTGGTGGGCCTGGGAACCGTGCCCTGTACGCCGGAATTTGCCATGCTGTCCACGGAGGCAGTGCCCCGCAGCGTGGAGCCGTACCTCCCGGACCACAATGCAGTGCTGCTGGCCAACCACGGCGCTTTGGCCTGGGGCAGTGATTTGTGGGAGGCCTTTGACCGGCTGGAGACCGTGGAGCACACGGCGAAAATCGTGTGGAACGCGGAGCGGCTGGGGAACCCGGTGGCCCTGACAGAGGCGGAGACGGCGCGGCTGCGGAGCATGCAGGACATGTACCGCCGCCTGCGGGAAAAGAAAGCACCGTAAAATCCAGGCCGGGAGGGACCGGCGGAAAGGGAATGCGTATGGCAGATCTGAAGGCTGTGGTGGCCGTGCAGAATATTCGGTATGACAAGCAGGGAGAAACCCTTTACATTATGGACCAGACCTTGCTGCCGGGGCAGGAGCGGGAAATTGCTCTGACAACGGCGGAGCAGATGGTGGAGGCCATCCGGGCCCTGCGGGTCAGAGGCGCCCCGGCCATCGGCATCTGCGCCGCCTACTGCATGTATGTTCTGGCCCGGTCCATCCAGGCGGAGACGGCGGAGGACTTTCTCATACAGCTGGAACAGTACGGGCAGACGCTGAACAGCGCCCGGCCCACGGCGGTGAATCTCAGCTGGGCCGTGGGGCAGATGCTGAAGACGGCCCGGGAAAACCGGGGGATGGAACGGACAGCGCTGCTGGAGGCCCTGTACCAAAAGGCGGTGGACATCCATCGAGACGACATTGAAAAGTGCACCAGGATCTCCGAATTCGGCCTGGAGCTGGTAAAGGACGGGGACGGGATCCTGACCCACTGTAATGCGGGTCCCCTTGCCACCTCCCGGTACGGAACGGCCCTGGGCCCCATTCTGCTGGGCACGGAGCGGGGCATGACCTTCCACGTCTTCTCCGACGAGACCCGGCCGCTGCTCCAGGGGGCGCGCCTGACCAGCTACGAGCTCCAGCGGGCCGGGGTGGATGTGACGTTGATCTGCGACAACATGGCCTCCATTGTCATGAAGAACGGCTGGGTCCAGGCCTGCTTTGTGGGCTGCGACCGGGTGGCCGCCAACGGCGACACCGCCAACAAGATCGGCACCTCCGGCGTGGCCATCCTGGCAAAGCACTACGGCATTCCCTTCTATGTGCTGGGGCCCACCTCCACCATCGACATGGCCTGCCCCGACGGGGCCCACATCCCCATCGAGCAGCGGGATGGCGACGAGATCAAGACCATGTGGTATGAAACCCCCATGGCCCTGCCGGATGTCAAGTGCTATAACCCCGCCTTCGATGTGACCGACCACGACCTCATCACCGCCATCGTCACGGAGAAGGGCATCTGCTGCCCGCCGTTTACCCAGAGCCTGGCGGCATTGTTTGACAACAAATAGTAATATTCGACATATATCATACAAGGAGGAATCGACAATGGCTGTGAAAGAATCCCCCTCCGCCTCCATTGCGGCGGATGAAGCCCAGGTCGCCAAGGCGGTGCTGATGCCCGGCGACCCCCTGCGGGCCAAGTATGTGGCCGACCACTATCTGGAAGATGTGGTGTGCTTCAACACGGTCCGCAACATGCTGGGCTACACCGGCACCTACAAGGGCAAGCGCATCTCCGTCATGGGCCACGGCATGGGCGTGCCCTCCGTGGGCATTTACAGCTATGAGCTGTATCAGTTCTTCGGTGTGGACACCATCATCCGCATCGGCTCTGCCGGCGGCATCGGGGACAATGTGAAGGTCCGGGACGTGGTGATCGCCATGGGCGCCTCCACCAACTCCCATTTCGCCGACCAGTACCGATTCCCGGGGCAGCTGTGCGCCACCGCCGACTACGGCCTTTTGAAGGACGCCGTGGCGGCGGCGGAGCGCCTGGGCGTCCGGGCGGACGTGGGACAGGTGTTCACCGCCGACCAGTTCTACAACGATAACCCCGAGGCCGGAGAGATGTACCGCAAGTTCGGCATCCTGGCGCTGGAAATGGAGGCGGCGGGCCTTTACTGGACCGCCCAGCGGCTGGGCAAGCGGGCCCTGGCCATCCTCACCATCTCCGACCATATCTTCACCGGGGAGGCCCTGAACGCCCAGGAGCGGCAGGACTCCTTCCATGAGATGATGGAGATCGCCCTGGAGACCGCCTGGAAGTCTTTGGAGGACTGACCATGGGACTGTTTGAAAAGCGGGAAAAGGCCTTTGAGGTCTGGGGTGACCAGAAGCGGTGGAAGGCCGCCAAGGGGCGGCTGAAGGAGGCGGGCATCAAGATCGTGGAGTCCGGCTACTATGAGACGGAGCCGCCGGTGTGCGGCTGCGGCGCCAAGCTGGACCACCGGGATTTCGGACCCAACGGGAAAATTGACCGCAAGACCTATTACATCTCCGTCCGCCCGGAGGATGTGGACCAGGCCAAAGAGGCTCTGGAGGGAATTTGACAGGGGGGGCGCAAACGAAGCGGAGCCGGGGCAATATGCCCCGGCTCCTTTTCACGGACTTCATTCCGCCTTTTTCGGGTGGGTCCTGTTGTATTCTCCCAGAATGTTGACGAATTCCTCCAGCCGCTCGTTGCGGCTGCGGGTGTGGAGCCGGTCCAGCAGAGGGACCAGCACCGCCAGCTCCTCCTCCGTCAGCTCCGCTGTCAGCCAGGAGAAGTAAAACACCTCCGCGTCGATCTTCTGGTTTCGCAGGGCAAGGCCCTTGTCGGTCACATACAAATGCTTGCTGCGGCGGTCCTGGTCACTGGGCAGACGCTGGATGTAGCCCTCCTTCTCCAGCTTGGCGGCCCGGCGGGCCACGGTGCTCTTGTCCTGGCTGTACCGCCGGCACAGCTCCCCCTGGGTGATGCCGGGGCGGTGGTGGACCGTCTGGATCATCTCGTAGTCCGACAGGCTCAGACTGGTGTTGTGGAGGGCGTGGGCCACAAAGCGCTGCACGTCCCGGTCAATTTTGCGGATTCTCCGCTTGGTGGGGTCCATGACCACCGCCTCCCCCCATTGCGTTTGTATGTATCTTACATGGATTGGGGCGATTCGTCAATTCTGGTAGAGAATTTTTGGATACTTCCACAAAAGTTGCGGTCTGCAACTATTTTAGTTGACAAACGCAACGACTTCTTCTATACTGACATCACTAGGACGTGACTTGACACATCACGACAACACCTTTATATGGAAAAGCGGAGCTTGGGGAGGCTCCGCTTTTCCGTTTTTTATTCTCTTTTATGCCAGAGGGAACGCCACGCCGCCCACGGTAATGCGCTCAATCTCCTCCATGGGGATGATCTCGCTGAAGAAGCCGTTCTTGGAGCAGACGGTGGTGCCGTTGTCGGGGCTGATGCTGCCGCCGGTGCTGCTCAGGTCCATCACGGAGCCGTCGGTTTTGGTCAGCAGGATCTCCACATTCTCGAAGTACCGTTGCATCTCCCGGCTGTCGGCCTCGCTTTGCTGGCCGCTGCCGCTGTCGCTCCACTGCACCTCACTGTCCACGGTATAGTCCACCTTGAAGGCCACCGGGGAGACGGTGACGGCGTCGATGGTGAAGGTCATACCCGCCTGGGTGAAGGTCTCGCCGCTGCCCAAGGTCACGGAGGCGTCCTCGTACTGCACGTCGAACCGGAGCTTCCAGGTCCCCTCTGCGAAGGGAACGGCCTCGCCGCTTTCCTCGTCCCACATCCAGAGGTCGTCAAATTTTGCCGTGGCGGTACAGTCGTTGAGGGGGACGTCGGCGCTGATGGTCTGGATCAGCTGAACGGTGTTGTCGGCGGGGTCCTCGTCTACGAACCAGCTTCCGCCGTGGGTGCCTCCCGGGATGTTCAGATCCGCGCCGCCGCCCCGGACCAGCAGCATGGCGTCCTCCGTCCCCGCGGGCAGCAGGGCGGTGCCGTCGTCCCGGGTGATGGTAAAGACGATGGCGGCATTGTAGGCATCGCCCAGAATGGCGTCGGCGGTGATGGTGACGCCGCCCGCCGTATCGCTGGCGCCGATGGGATAGCCGATCTTGTCGATGATCTCCGTCTGGGCAGCGCTGCCGCCGAAAATGGGGGCAAAGGCCTCCCCGGCGGATTTGAGAATGCCGGTGGCGCCGGCGGTGACCGCCAGGGCGGCCGTCAGACAGGCGGCGATCAGTGCCGTGCGCAGCAGGGGACGATGGGACCGCGCTTGGGCCTTCCGGGCGGCCTGGGCGGCGTGCTCCGCCAAAAGGGCCTTCTGCTCATCGGTGTACCGGAGGGCATCCATGGCGGTTTTGTATTCAAACTGACTGTTCATATTCCGTTCCTCCCAGTAAGGTCTTTAATTTGGCCCGGCCTCGGGCAAGGCGCGTGTGGACCGTGGCGGTGGAAAGCCCCAGGATGGCGGCGATCTCCGCCGCCTGATAGCCCTCATAGTAAAAGAGGTGGATCACCGCCCGGTAGTGGGGCGGCAGGGCGTTGACCGCAGCCAGAACAGTGCCCTCCTCCGCCGGCGGAGCCGGGACCTCCAGCACGGCGTCCAGGCCGCAGGTACGTCTGCGCCAGGGGCTTTTTAAGATGTCCTTGCAGGCATTGGCCGCCATCCGCAGGACATAGGCCCGCTCGTGCTGGGGGCTGTCGAATTCCCGCGGCTCCGTCAGCAGCTTGACGAAGACCGTCTGACACACGTCCTGGGCGTCATAGGTGTTTTTCAGGTAGGCATAGCTCAGGCGGAGGATGGCATCGGCGTAGGTCTCCGCCAGGCGCTGTGCCTGTTGTTGGGTTTGGCTCATGGTTTCAACTCCTTTGGAGCGCTCTCACCTTGGATACGATCCAGGGGAGAGAAAACTTTCACCGGGAGGAAAAGTTTTTGGGAGGAAATTTCCGGACAGCAAAAAAGGAGCGGCATTGCCGCTCCTTTTGAGTGGACTCACTCCATGACGATCAGGGCGATCAGCTCCACCGGCTGGTCAGTCCGGTTCTCCAGTCCGTGGAACTGGCCGTAGCCGGTGGCGCAGATGTCGCCGGGATGGACCACCACCTCGGTGCCGTCGTCGTTGAACACGCCCTCGCCCTTGATGATGTAGTAAAACTCCGTCTCGTGCTCATGGGGGTGGTAGCCGATGGAGCAGCCCGGGTCCACGGTGACGTGGGCGAACAGGCGGCCGTGGCCGTACAGCCCCTCTTTGTCGGTCAGGTCCTTCATGTGGATCAGGCCCTTGCCCTTTTGAACGCAGGCGTCCCGGCGAGGGCAGTTTTCGCTGCGGGTAATCATGGCGGTCTCTCCTTTTTCTCTCTCCCCGCCCCGCTTGCGCCGCTTTGGCGGGGGTGGTAAACTGATGGTGTCATTGTATCAGAGGAGCGGCGGATTGTCCAGACACGGAAAAAGCAGCCTTTTTTCAAAAAATGCTTGACTGTCAAGTGGCTTTACACCTTACCATGGGGCCAAAGGAGATGATGGAATGACCAGCAAGGAGATGGAACAACGCTCCGGCGTGCCCCGGGCCAACATCCGCTACTACGAGGCCCAGGGACTGCTGACCCCCCAGCGGGGCAAAAACGGCTACCGGGCGTACAGCCAGGGGGACCTGGAGACCTTGGAGAAGATCAAGCTGCTGCGGCGGCTGGGGATCAGCGTGGAGGAGCTGCGAAACCTGCGGCAGGGGACCGAGGACCTCTCCGCCGTGCTGGACCGGCGGCTGGCAGAGCTGGGCGGCGAACAGGCGGCGCTGGAGCGGGTGAGGCAGGTGTGCGGCGCGCTGCGGGCGGAGGGCGTCAGCTTCTCGGCCCTGGACGCCGGCCGGTACCTCCAGGCCCTGGACGCCCCGGCATTGCCGGCGGGCAGCGGCGGGGAGTGGTGGATGCGGACCACGCTGCCGCCCCTGCCGGCCACGGACACCCTGCCCACGGTGCACAGCGCTTTCAAGCGCTTTTTTGCCCGGGGGCTGGACACGATTCTGCTGTTTGCGGCCATGCTGGTGATTCAGTGCGTCGTGGGGAAGAACCCGGCCCGCTTTGACCGCGTGGACACGGTGTTCCTGTATGCGGGAAGTGTTGCGCTGATGGCGGTGCTGGAGCCGCTGTCCCTGCGGCTGTTCGGCACCACCCCTGGCAAGGCCCTGATGGGTCTGCGGCTGACCGGAGCCGACGGAAAGAAGCTGCGCTGGGCCGACGGGTTTTTCCGGTATGTATGGATGCTGTGGAGCGCCTGCGGCTTTTACATCCCGATCCTGTCCATCATCCAGCTGTACCGGTCCTTCGAGCGCTGCCGGCGGGAGGAGACCCAGCCCTGGGACCGGGAGACCATCTACACGGAGACCACCTTCCGCTTTCGGAATGTGGCGGCCATTGCCCTGCTACTGGCCCTTTTGGCGGGCGGGGTGAACGCGGCCAATGCCGCCGCCCAGCTGCCGCCCAACCGGGGGGACCTGACGGTGGCGGAGTTTGCGGAGAATTTCAACTACCAGGCGGAGTACCTGGGGATTGACCTGGGCGGAGAGCTGGACAGCGACGGCGTCTGGCAGGAAGCGCCGGGGGCGGAGGCCATCACCAGCCTGGTGCTGGGGGAGGAGATCCCCAACGCCAAGCAGTTCCAGTACACCGTGGAAGATGGAAAACTCACCGCTGTGACGCTGTCCGGGTCGGTGGAGAATATCGACCGGCGGTACGGACTGCCCCGGGAGCGGATGATGGTGGCCACCATGGCGTTTTTCTGGGCCCGGGAGGGCGCGCCCTTCTGGCCTTCCCAGAAGGAGGAGCAGATGCAGGTGTTTTACAACGGATTTGATAAGCAGGACTGGGCCGGGGACTTCTTCCTGCGGCAGGGGGACGCGGTGGCCACGCTGGAGATCCATGCGGAGGGCGTCGCCGGCTACGCCTTGGGCTATGCTTCCCCCGTGGACCGAATCGAGGAGAACTACTTCGCCTTCACCTACACCCTGGCGCTGGAGGAGTGAAAAAGCCTTCCTCCCTTAGGGGAAAGGCAACATTTGTTCCGCAAATGATGGATGAGTGGGTGCATACAGGCGGATTTCCCCGGGGCGCCCCCTCATCTGTCCATCTGCGGCGTCCGGCTTCCCCCGGAGGGAGGTGGCGCTTCTGCCTGCAAAAAACCGGGAGGCCTTTACGGCCTCCCGGTCAGCTATCTTGGGCAAACAGGGCGTTGTAATCCACGTGCAGAACTTCCACCAGCTTGTCGATCTCATAGATGGAGAGACACCGACGGCCGTTTTCGGCTTTCCAAATCATCTCCGAAGTCATGTCGCAGCCCACGGTTTGCAGCTGCGCGGCCAACTCTTTTTGCGTCAGCCCCCGCAGCTCCCGGTAATGGGCCACCTTCCTGCCGATATTCCGTTCTTTCGGCGTGCTTCGATTCATACAAATCTCCATATATAGATAGTATATCTTGATTATAGAAATGTTGCTGTGCTATGATATCCATATATGGAGGTTGACACGCATGGACATAGATAAAATTAACATCCGTCCCCAGCCATACAGCAAGTCTCTGCGGGATATTGCCCGCATTGTGGAGGAGCGGGAGAGCGACGCCCAGGCCCTGGAGCAGCTGCGGATCTTCCTGTTCCGAAGCGGCATTCCGGTAAAAGAGCCGGGGCAAGCCCCGCCCAGGGAGCGCAAATGGTAACAGGGGCTGAAAGCAGACGAAGAATGATTGCAAACGACGGGTACAGGGTGTAAAATACACCCTGTATTGTTTTGTTTTGAGGTGGAAATTTGTGCAAATGGGAAAATTTCATTTACTACCGAATTACCACTTTACTTTGCTAATAAAATAAAGTAAAATGAACCCCATGAAAAACCGGGGCCTCTTGCCCCTTTGGGAGGACGTTTCCATGGAACTGGATCTCAACATTCTCAAGCCCCAGGAGCGGGTTTCCTTGCAGCTGCGGCTGCTGTATGAGCGCGCGGGCTTTTCCAAGTACCACATGGGCCGCTTTGAGGAGTACGGGCTCTACCAGGAGAACCGGCGCTTCCTCTCCAGCGAGCAGGTCATCACCTTCACGGACCTGGACGGGCGGCTGCTGGCACTGAAGCCCGATGTGACCCTCTCCATCGCCAAAAACGCCCAGGTGGAGAGCGGCGGCTGCGGACGCTACTATTATATGGAGAACGTCTACCGCCCCAGTCAGGAGAGCCACACCTTCCGGGAGATCAGCCAGATGGGCCTGGAGTGCATCGGCGCCGTGGACGACGGCGCCACGGCCCAGGCGGTGTCCCTGGCGCTGCGGAGCCTGGCGCTGACGGAGCGGGACTTCGTGCTGGAGATCAGCCACATGGGCTTTGTGACGGGCCTTTTTGACGCCGTGGGCGCCGGAGAGGCGGTGCGGCCCAAGCTGCTGACCTGCATCCGGGACAAGAACCGCCACGAGCTGCAAAAGACCGCCGCGGCGGCGGGGTTGTCCCGCCAGGGCACTGATGCCCTGTGCCGGCTGGGTGAGCTGGCGGGGCCCTGGGAGCAGGTGCTCTCCGCCGCCGAGCCCCTGGCCCTCAACGCCGCCATGGGCGATGCGCTGACGGAGCTGCGGACGCTGTGCGAGGCCCTGGACAAGACCGACGGCACCGCCAATGTGAAGCTGGATTTGTCTCTGGTCAACGACATGGAGTATTATAACGGCCTGGTCCTCCAGGGGTATCTGGCGGGCCTTCCCCGGGCGGTGCTGCGGGGCGGCCGGTACGATCCCCTGGCGGAGCAGTTCCGGCCCGGCGCCCGGGCCATCGGCTTTGCCCTGTACTTAGACGAGCTGGACCGGCTGGCCGACGCGCCGGTAGAGGCCGGGGAGCGTGTCATGCTGAATGTGGCGCTGCCCAAGGGCCGCCTGGGCGACAAGGTCTACGATCTGCTGGCCGGTGTGGGCTACGGCTGCCCGGACAACTACAACGACACCCGCAAGCTGGTGGTGGAGAACCGGGAGGCCGGCATCCGCTACTTCCTGGTCAAGCCCAGCGACGTGGCCATCTACGTGGAGCACGGCGCCGCCGACATCGGCATCGTGGGCAAGGACATCCTGGCCGAGTCCGGGGCGGACGTGTACGAGCTGCTGGACACGGGCTTGGGCAAGTGCCGCATGTGCGTGGCCGGGC
>CATZYY010000040.1 GCA_958426425.1 uncultured Oscillospiraceae bacterium | reverse complement strand
CAAGACTGTGGTCATGACCCCGTATCCCGAGGCCACCAACGAGGCGGAAAAGAAATTCCTGGAGGACAACGGTCTGGAAGTGACGTCCATCACCGGCGTGGGCTTTAACCGGGTAGGGGAGTTCGGCCACGCCGGGAAATACTTTCTCTACCGCAAAGCCAAGGAATTGAAGACCGAGGGCGCCGAGGTGTTTTTCCTCAGCTGCATGGGGCTTGCCACCATGGAGCTGGTGGAGATCCTGGAGGAGGACCTGGGTATGCCGGTGATCACCAGTCACCAGGCCAGCCTGTGGGCCTGCCTGCGCCATTGCCGCATCAACGATCAGCTGCCGGGTCTGGGCAGACTCTTTACGCTCTGATCCTGCGCAGCCCGTAAATAATACAAGGAGGAGCCAACATGGGTTTTAATATGCATGAAATTACCACGGACCGTACCAAGCAGCTCTGCCGTTTTATCAAGACCTTGCAGTATGAGGATATTCCCCCTGCGGTAATCGAACGGGCAAAGATGATGGTCATGCAGACGGTGGGCGTCAGTCTGTGCAGTACAGAGCTCAAGCAGGTACAGGATGCCATTGCCATTGCCAAGGAAATGTCTCCCGGCAGTGAGGGAACTGCTACCCTCTGGGCGGACGGCGCCAAGGTCAGCTGGGAGGCTGCCGCCCTGGCGGCAGGCACCATGGGCGATACGTTGGACTGGGAGGACTGCTCTGTTACGGGTCATCCCTCTGCCGGCGTGATTCCGACGGCCGTCATTGCCTCCGAGGTCCTGCACAAGAGCGGCAAGGATCTGCTGACTGCCGTGGTGGTGGGCTATGAGGTCTATCAGCGTGTGGCTCTGGCCGGGCGCAGCAACATTGTCGGGTACAATATTTTCGGAAATCTGGCTGTACTGATGAAGCTGCTGGATTTGAGTGAGGAGCAGATGAATCAGGCGTTCGGTGTTGGTACGGCCTGCGCCATCATCCCTGCCAACGTTCACGAGATCACCATGTCCGATTCCCTGAACTATCTGTACGGCTTCCGGGCAGAGTCCACGATCACCATGATCAAGACCGTTCTGGAGGGAATCGAAAACATGGAAGACGCCTTTGACGATCCCTCTGCTTATCTGGCCCACTGCGGGTATCAGGAGCCTGAATGGCTGACGCTGGAGCTGGGCGAGCACTGGATGATGATGGATATGCTGCTGGTCAAGCACTGGCCGGCCAACGTGTTTGTCCAGACCTACGCGGAATTGGCAGCCCGGCTGGTGACCAAATATCATTTCAATCCGGATGATGTAGAGGAGATCATTGTCCGTCCTTCCATTGCTTTCCGCACCTGGTATACCGACACGGGGTATGAGTCCATTACGCAGGCGCAGTTCTCAATCCCCTATGCCGTGGCCTGCGCCATGTATCACCCTGATCCCGGTGCGGTGTGGTATCAGCCGGATACCATGAAGAATCCAAAGATCATACTCAGCGACGTTTCGACGGGTTCCCCGGTCGCCATTGTGGGCGCTACTCATATTACAACCATGCGTACGGCGGGAGGCCATGGCGTGGTACAGGCAAAACATTTGGCGAATCCCGACCCTTCGATATTGTCGGTATTTGGCTGCGGGGCGCAGGCCCGGGCCGGAATGCGGGGATTTTTGGAAGGGTTCCCCTCTCTGCGGCAGGTCCGTCTGTTCAGCCGCAGCCGTCAGCCCATGGAAGAGGCGCGGAAGGAGCTGGAGGACCGGGTGGAAGTGGTTTTATGTGATACGCCGGAAGACGCTTTGGCGGGCAGTCAGCTCGTTTTGATGGCATCCGGCGCCCGGACGACTCTGGTGACCCAGGAAATGCTGCGCCCAGGCATGACAATCATTGGGATCGAGGGGTTCCGGGATTTGGCTCCTCAAATTGCAAAATCGGCGGACAAGTGGTATTTGGGCTACAAACAGCCGGATGCCCATATTCTCAACAGCCCCACCCTGAATCCGGGCCATACGCTGACCATGGATGACGTTCTGGGGGATATGACGGAATTGCTGACAGGAAAGATTCCCGGTCGGGAGCGGGAAGATGAAATCATTGTTTCCACCCACATGGGAATGGGCGCCCATGATGTCAGCTGTGCGGCCACGGTTTATCAGCGGGCAAGGGAGCAGCAGGTAGGTCAGTGGCTCACCTTGGCCTGAAGACAGGAGAAGAGTATCGCGGCCGCCGGCAGCGAGGTGAAAAAGGGGCTCATCCGGGATACCTTCACCGCGGCGGTGTCCGTCAAAGCGGGGCGAGCATCGTTACCTGCGGCGCCCCGGTGCTGCCCGGCGTCATGTACCTGATGGGCTGCTCCGACGGCGGCACCCCCGTCATGGGGCTGTCCGGCTGCGTCATGTGCGCCGGTGCCGCCGTCTTCAACCTGGTCCTGCCCTTGGTGACGGCGGACTTGCCGCCGGTCCCAGAGCGCGGCCATGGCGAGAGGGCGGACTGCGCCCTGGGGGCAGGCCCTGCCGCTGGTTCCTTTGGAAAGAGAGAAGACGTATGGAAGATCAAAAGCAACGAAAATTCATTGAGATGACAGAGGCGCCGATTGCGCCTCTTATCATTCGGCTGGCCATACCCTGTATCATCAGTATGCTGGTCTCGTCTTTTTACAACATGGCAGACACGTTCTTTGTGGGTATGCTGGACAACAACAGCGCCACAGGGGCCGTGGGCGTTGTGTTTTCCGTAATGGCCCTGATTCAGGCTGTGGGCTTTTTCTTCGGGCAGGGAAGCGGCACCTTTATTTCCCGTGCTCTGGGACAACAGGATCAGGAATCAGCATCCAAAATGGTAGCCACAGGATTTACCTTTTCTCTGCTTTTCGGCGCTGCGCTTTGCTGCCTGGGACTTCTTTTTCTTGATCCACTAACCAGAGTTCTGGGCTCAACGGAGACCATATTCCCCTACGCACGGGAATATCTGAAGATGATCCTTTTGGGTGCCCCCTGGATGTCTGCCTCTCTGGTGCTCAACAATCAGCTGCGTTACCAGGGCAACGCGGCCTACGCCATGTTCGGCATCACATTCGGGTCTCTTTTAAACATTGTATTGGACCCAATTCTGATTTTTACATTTGGCATGGGCGTCAGCGGCGCGGCCGCCGCCACGGTGATCAGCCAATTTGTCAGCTTTTGCCTGCTGCTGATCGGGTCTTCCCGAAAGGGAAATCTCCCTGTGCAGCTCCGGTTGACACAGTTCAGCTTCGTTTATCTGAAGAATGTTTTTGTGGGAGGATTTCCTGCATTTGCACGTCAGGGCCTAAGCTCTTTGGCCACCATTTTATTGAATTCTGCCGCCCGGGAATATGGGGACGTGGCAATCGCAGCCATGAGCGTCACACAGCGCATTATGATGTTCGGCGCATCGGCCATGTTGGGATTTGGGCAGGGATTTCAGCCCTTTTGCGGGTTTAATTTCGGTGCGAAAAAATATCAGCGGGTCATACAAGGCTTTCTGTTCTCTGTAAAAACCTCGGCCTGCTTCTTGTCGGTTGTGGGGGTTGCTGGAATCTTATTTGCCCCTGAGCTGATTGCCATTTTCCGAGACGACCCTGATGTTATCTCCTGCGGAGCACTGGCCCTTCGGCTGCAGTGTGCGACACTTTTTTTCCACAGCAGCATTGTTTTGAACAATATGCTGCATCAGGCGATTGGGGATACATTGCCGGCAACCTTCCTCGCTATTTCTCGTCAAGGTTTGTTTTTGGGCATTATGCTGCTGATTTTGCCGCCGTTGATGGGTCTGCTGGGTATTCAAATGGCGCAGTCACTGGCGGATTTGTGTTCGCTTGTATGTGCCGTCCTGATCCAGCGGCGCACCTTGAAAAGGCTCCAGAGGCTTCACTAGGCATATGCGCCGCCGCCTGAGTGAGATAAAATACACATGAGGGTTATTTCCCGTTGGACATTATGAATACCTCTTATCTTGAAGAATGTTTGGCAGCTCCATGAAAAAGGACGGAAGAATATTCGGGTTCCGGCCATAGCGGCCACTTTGGGGAATATCCCGATTTTTATTAATTGCAAAGAGAAAAGCGTTGGAAGCAAAGCTTCCAACGCTTTTTTTGAGAACTGAAAATGTTTTGCATACGGCTGCTAACTGCGGAGGGAGTGGGAGATAAACTTTCAGCTATTCGGATTTTTTGGTGTCTCCATACAAAGAATACTATTGGACGAAAAGTGTCATAATTCGGTAAAATACACTTGAAATCCATGCCATGGTATGACTTTGGGAGGAGGATTACATGAAAGAACTGATTGATCAGATTGCCTCAGGCTATACGGAAAAGCTGGTACAGTACAGAAGATACTTGCACCAGCATCCGGAACTTTCGTTCCATGAGGAGAAAACGGCTGCCTGGATTCGAGAGCGCTTGCATGATGCGGGAGTTTCCATTCTGCCCGGTATCAGCGGAAATTCTGTTGTGGGTGTAATCGACAGCGGAGTTCCTGGCCCCTGTGTGGCATTTCGCGCGGATATTGATGCACTGCCTATTCAGGAGGAGACCGGACTGCCGTTCAGTTCCCAAGTTCCGAATGTCATGCATGCATGCGGACATGATGCCCACACGGCGATTCTACTCTGCCTGGCAGAGGCCCTTTCGGCCAACCGTGATCTGGTGAAGCAGGGAAGTGTGCGCTTTTTGTTCCAGCAGGCGGAGGAGGTAATGCCCGGCGGTGCCTGTCAGCTGGTCAAGGACGGTGTGATGCAGGATGTGGACTGCATTTTCGGCCTCCACATCAGTAATATGTATGAAACAGGTACCATCGCCTGCACCAGCGGTCCGACACTGGCCGCCACTTCCAACTTTGAAATCGTCATTAAGGGGCAGGCCGGTCATGCGGCGTTTCCCCACAAGGCTGTGGACACCATCACGCCAGGCTGCGCCATCATCAGTGAGTTGAATCAGCTGGTGACGAAGGCAACCAGCGCGCAGGAGACTCTGGTGGTAAATGTGACACAGTTCATTGCCGGGGACAAGTCGCCGGTGAACGTGGTACCCGACACGGCGGTACTGCGCGGCACAATTCGTACGCATAATAACGAGCTGTTCCGTCAGATGCAAAAGCGCGTGGGCGAGGTCGCTGCTGCCGTCTGCTCCATGAAGGGATGCACCTGCGAGTATCACTGCGACAGCGGATATCCCGCCGTGATCAACACTGAGGCGGAGACAAAACTTGCCTGGGATGCCATTGTGGAAATGGGATATCACGCAGTGACCGCTCCGGCCAATATGGGTGGAGAAGACTTTGCGTATTACCTGTTGGAAAAACCCGGGTGCTATTTGAAGCTGGGCGTCTCCAATGCTGCCAAGGGCATTACGGTGCTTCCGCATAACTGTAAGTTTACATTGGATGAAGACGCCATGTTGGTTGGCCTGAAAACATTTATGGCTACATACTGCAAGGTCAGTGGAGAGAACTGACAGGAGAAGGAGAAAACAAAATGACATTTTCGTTTGCATGGGCACTGGCTATTCTGGTGGTGCTCTACTACATCAGCTCCGTATTGAGCACACTGACCCGTGCCCGGATCGGCACGATGGTTTTCTTTTCCGTATTTATCCTGATCGGCTACTGGACGATTTTCCCGTCGGATATCATTGCAACGTCACAGCTGACCGTAGTAGCGGCCATTTGCAACTTGGTGCTGCTGATCAACGTCGGTTCTTCGTTTGATCTGGAGACCCTCAAGAGTGACTGGAAGGTGGTCGTGGTCACCTTGGTCGGATGCGTTGGCATGGGCGTATTGGTGTTTGCCGCTGTCACGCCGCTCTTTGGCCTGGATATGGCACTTTCCAGCTACCCCTGCCTGGTGGGCGGTCTGGTGGCGACCAACCTGGTAAATGATACGCTCATTGCAAAGGGCGCGGAAGATTTAGCTGTGACCATCGTTTTGATGCTGTCTTTGAAGACCTTTGTCGGAATGCCCGTGATGAGCTTTGGCGCCCGCAAAGAGTGTGAGCGTCTTCTGACTGACTATCGGGCCGGCCGTGTGATTACGCCCGACCCTAAAAAGAACGCAGTGGCAAAGGCAACTCCCAATACAACAAAGGCGCTGATTGACCGTCTTCCCGCCAGATACAATAGCCCGATTCTGCATTTAGCGCTGTGCGTGTTCTTGGGCGCGTTGGCCGGCTCCGTCTCCGTGTATACTTCTGCATGGACCAACGGTCTGATCGGCAGCGCAATCGTGGGCATTGTCTTTGGTATCGTGTTTAAGCAGCTGGGCCTCTTGGCAAAAGAGCCTCTGGCAAAGGCCGGTGTTCTGAGCTTCTTCATGATGGCTATGATGATCAATATGCGTGTGAGCTTTGCCAAGATCACTCCCATGGGCTTGGTGGAGCGCCTGCTGCCCATTGCTTTTTGCATTATCATCGGCGCTGTTGGCGTGGCGATTTTCGCGGTGCCCGTCGGACGCAAACTGGGCCTCAACTACGGTCTGGTGCTGGCCTTCACGATGGGCTCCTATGCCGGCTATCCTCTGAACTATCAGGTTTGCATGGAGGTCATTACCATGCTGGCTGAGACGCCTGAAGAGATGGAGTATCTCAAGGACCACGTTCTGCAAAGAGTGATTATCGGCGGCGTGACAGCGGTTTCTCTGGCATCTGTCGTTATCGCCGGCTTGCTGGTGAGCATGCTGTAATACATAGCGGATTTCTTGATTATCTCTAAATACAAGAAAGGCCTGGCAAATTATTGCCAGGCCTTTTTTTGCATGGGAGAGTGTGATGTGTTTCAAAAGTGATGCCCTTATAAGGACAGAAAACCGGGGGGAGCAGTAAGTTTTTGCGTTAAAACCAACGATTTCTTATTGCAGGAATTCTCGGAGGTGTTGTACCGCAAGTGCTCTTTTTTTGAAGTCTTCAGGAAATCTATAAGATTTTTGGGCACAAAGACGCTCCTTAACCGCCTGTTGGTTCTGACAGTGTCAGGCAAGATCACCTGCTGCTTTAATTTTTATCCGCGCGGTGTTGCCTGGATAATATTGCAGGGGGACATCCTCTGCGTCGATGATTTCCACTGTTTCGCGGATAGCGCCTGCAGCGACCGCCAATTCCACCGCGTCCGCACGGGCTTTGGCCAGTGCCTCGTCCCGAGGTGTTTTGTCGTAGTCAATCAGCTGCTCATAGGTGCCGCTGACCTTGGAAATGGCAGAGCCAATGGCATTGGCTACACCGCCGAAGGGATGTTGGATGACACGCTTGGCACCGGAGAGATCTTCGGGCAGGATGATGGCGCCACCGCCTACCAGAATCACGTCCACATCGTCAGACGAGACCTTCATGGCGTCAATAGAATCCTCGCACAAGGTACGAATGGCCGCCAGGGCATTTTGTGCGAATTCCTCATCAAGATGGGCGACCAGCGATTTGTCGCCCAGATCCGCCATGCCCAGGCGGACGGCGATATCCGTGGCGGTACAGGTGTCGCCGCCGAAACATAGGGCCTTTTCCGTGATTTGATAGCCCACCGAATCAGGGCCCACGGTGACGGTGCCATCTTCCTGCTGCCGGACAATGGAGCCGCCGCCCAGGCCAATCGAGACTACATCCGGCATACGGAAATTGGTGCGCACGCCCCCGATGGTCACTGCAACACCAGATTCCCGGGGGAAACCATTCTGAATTACGCCCAGATCCGTTGTGGTTCCGCCCACGTCGATGACGATGGCGTTTTTCAGCTGACTGAGATAGCAGGCGCCGCGGATGGAGTTTGTGGGTCCGCAGGCAATGGTTAGAATGGGATAACGGCGGGCGTACTCCATGGTCATAAGGGTACCATCGTTTTGAGAGAGGTAGATCTGCGCGTTGGTCACACCCTCGTCCGCAAGGGACTGGGCAAAGCCCTCGGTAAAGGACTGGGCCACCTTGTAAAGAGCGGCGTTCAGGATAGTGGCGTTTTCCCGCTCGATCAGTCCCATGGAGCCGATTTCACTGGAGATGGATATGTGTACGTTCTCCCCCATGATTTCCCTGCATAATTTTGCGGCTTCCAGCTCGTGATCGTTGCGGACGGTGGAAAAAACGCAAGAGATGGCTACCGACTGGATATTTGCTGCCTTCAGCTCCTGGAAAAACGCTGCTGCTGCAGCTGTGTCAAAGGGGGACAGCTCTCTGCCGTCATATTCGAAGCCTCCGCTGACAATGGCGGTTTTCACAGCAATTGCCTTCAGATCCTGGGCCCAATCCACCATAGGAGGAATGCCGCGGGAGGCGGGGGCACCAATGCGCAGGATGCCAATGGGTGCCAGGTTCTTTCGCTCCACAATGGCGTTGGTGCACTGGGTGGTGCCCAGCATGGCCTGGACAATTTCGTGGCGGTTTACTCCGGATTGTTGCAGAACTGCCCGGACTGCACCCAAGATGCCGTCATAAATGTTGGAGGTAGTGTGCTGCTTAACGGAGGACACAACGTTCAGATTTTCGTCAATCAGGACAGCATCGGTATTTGTGCCGCCCACATCAATCCCCAGTTTATACATCTCAGCAGCCTCCTTTGCAACGGTCTTCAATGGGAATGTAATCGGTCTCAACACCGAAGTATCTGGGACCCACCAGCTTGAGCCCCGCCTCTGTTCTCCACAGGGGGAAGCATTTGAGGCCTACGACCATGACACGCTTTCCATATTTTAGCGCGTCTGTGGGCACCGGGGTGAAGGTCTCTGTGTCCACAAGACAAATCAGGTCCGGGGTAGTGGCTAAAATGGTACCGTCCACCACTGCGGTCAGATTTTCATTCTGAAATTCCACATAGGCAGATCGTCCCTTGTCGTCGCCGATGCCGTCTAACACCACCTTGCCGAAGTTAAAGCCGTTTCGCACCTCCCGGAGCACGTCACAGATCTTGCCCTTAAAGAGTTTGTAGCCTTCAGTGATATGCAGGAATGCCTCTTCCGGCGTCTGGTCGGTGACTTCCTTTACCTTACGGATGGCGGAGCCCAGGACTTCGCTGCGCGTTACAATTCCGCGAACGCCGTATTCCTTCATGAATTTACCTTCCATGGCATACAGCGACACCGACACGGAGCCGCCGCAGGCCATAGTAACTGCTCGGGCCATTTCTTCTGTCCATTTATTGGTGACGGTGCGGAAGATACAAGAGTTGCCCTTCTCATCCACCATGGCCATGGGAGTTGCCGAGCCGCCGCCGATGGTGAAGGTGACCATCTGCAGTTCAGGGAATGCCCGCCCCATACCGTCGCAGTCCACCAAGGGGAGGCCTAGACGGGCGGCAGCGGCTATGGGAAGCATGGAATTGACGCCGCCCGCTTCAATGGGCATGAACGCATAAATAGGCTTGCCGTAAAAGGCGGACACCGTTTCGTAGAGTGTCTTGTACTCCTCACCGCCAATGGCCTTCTCGCACAGGACGGTAGGGGCGCCCATCATGGCAATGGGAACAACCAGGGCGTCATCGGGAACCTCTTCGGGGTCCAGCATGGTAACCGGGCCGCATTCTTGAACGGCGCCGATGGCGACCAGTTTTCCTACGTAGGGATCTCCGCCGCCGCCTGCACCCAGCAACGCGGCCCCCAGAGCAATATCTTCAATTTCAGGGATACCGATCTTACGCAAATGAAACACGCTCCTTATTTATTGATTAGACTGTGCACAGGTGTATGTATCGCCTGTGTGACGGATGATCTCATTACGTGTCCTTCCGGCCTCCAGCTGCTTTTGCAAGAAGAACGTAAAGGATCAGGGCCACAACAATACCGTTGATCGATCCGATAAAAAAGGGAACATTCAGAAAAGTCAGGGCCGGAATAGAGGCAAAGGTGCCGCCGGTTATGCAGGCTACCAGAGCACCGACAACAAAGGCGATGATACCCGGAGCATAAAAGCCCTTGCGAATTTTGAAATGTTCGATGTGCCCCCGGTTCAGTATCCAGTAGTCGGCAATCATGACACCCATCAGAGCTGGCACGATGGCAGAGAGCAGAGACAAAAAGCCCTGAATGGAATTCAGAATGCCGGCAGCCGCCAGAACCGTGCCGATGATACCGGAGATGGCCGTTGTGATCTGACTTTTTTTCTCGTCTTGCCCCAGTAGGACAGATAACGCCAGACCGCCGGAATAGGCATTGGAGACGTTTGTCGTCCAGGTAGCAAGAATCAGTGCGATCAGGCCAATTAAGGGCAGGCCCGCAGTGGACAGAAAGGTGCTGATGTCATAGGAACCGGTGCAGATGGCCAAAATACCGCCCAGCATTAATACCACCAGACCTGCAGGCAAAACCCCCAGAATAGAGGATTTTACCACGTCTGTCCGGTTCTTGGCAAAACGGCAGTAATCGCCGGAGATGGCGGCGGCCACAACAAAGGAGCCCACAGTCAGGCTGATGCCGCTGACGAGGTCGATGGGAACGGCAGGCTGATACCCCACCAGGGCGGAGCCATTGCCAGAGACCAGGTTGTAAATCAGTGCATACGCCAGGACAATGCCCAGCAGGGGAACGGCGATTTTATTCAACCATTTGAGTCCGCTGAAGCGGAAGCAGGCAGTCAGCAGCATAATGATGCCCCAAACCACGGAAGAAAGCCATACGGGAATATTTGTGCCGGACATATTCGCCACCATGGAAGAAAAGGAGGAGCCGCACACGGCTGCCTGAATTCCAAACCAACCGACGCAGGAGATAGCGAGGATCGTGCTGATGATATACTTGGCGCCTATTTCCCCCAGAGCTCCACCTGCCATGACGGCAGTTGGCAAACCTGTGTCGCAGGCGTGCATACCCATGAAACTCATAAATACACAGATCAGCGCATAGCCGATAATGCTTGCCAGTGCTGCGGAGCCCAGAGGCAGACCGGCGCCGATCATACCGCCGATCATCAAGGCAGGGACGCAGATCATGGCTCCGATCCATACCATGGTAATGGATATCCAACTTTGCCGTTCTTCCGCTTTGATTTCAAAGCCCGTCATCTGTTTCATGTTGTTCTCTCCTCTAGTTTCTTGAAATTGGAGCTGTGCCCAAATTCTTTTCTTGATTATAGTCAAACACTGAGAAGAAAACATTGTTGGAAAGGATAAAGTTTTTCTCCATCCATTTTCCCTTCAGACAATGGATGGAGAAGAGAGAATGACTTTATTCTGTTTGCGCCTGAGGCAGAAGCATAATTCGCCGCAGAGCCAAGGCATAAATCAGATTTTTTGACTGTGGGATATCGCCTACATGAAACCCCAACAGATTGCCTGCTTTTTGCAGACGGTACTTTACGGTGTTCTTATGGACAAAGAGATATGCGGCTGTTTCCGTAATGCTGGAGTTTTGGTCCAAAAGGAATACCGCTAGTGTGGTGATGATTTCCTCCCCATCCTTTCCGGAGAGGATCGGATCTAGCAGCGACAGATACCGCCGGACAGCATCCCGTCCCTGAGCGGCAATTTCCCGGCATTCCTTCACAAACTCAATCTCTGAAATTGTAAAGAAAGCACGCAGGGGGAAGACTTTGGTGCTGTCTTCCAGATACGCCCGGTTTGTCTCATATGCATACTTGGCGTCCGCTGTGTATTGCAGCAGGGGACAGCGGGTGATTTTAGCGGAAAGCTTGTTCTGACAGCAGAATTGGACCAGAGCTGCAGTCCACTCGTCCATTTCGTGCAGAGTCCGGCTGCCCACAGGAAATATTAGAATATCATTCTCATAATGCTCACACAACCCGACTTTTGTATAGAGAGAGGACAATTTGGAGATTTGGCCGGTCCACGGAGAGAGATTTTCCCCTTCCAGGCTTCGGAGAATCCACATATCGCTTAAAGAGGCAACATCAATGTGATAGAGATCTCCCAGCCGGCGCATTTTGATAGGTTCATCCAGGATGATAGCTCGCGTCAGCTCGGACAGGTCTGTTTGGTCATGGGTTTTACCCCAAACCCCCATGCTGACGCGAACGCCCTCTATCACCTGTTTCCACAGTACCTGATCCAGCTTTCCATGCTCAGAAAATACAAATAGATACATGCGGTTGTAATTGCTTGGAAGGATTTCCGCCTTATAAACCCACAGAGTCTGGCTGCCTTTCCTTTCCCAGGCGCAGTCGCTGCCGATGTGCTTAGCGGACTGTTCAATGATATCCGCCCAAGAAATATCCAGATTTCTGGGCCAGGAGGCTTCACTCAGCACGTGGTACTCAGAGTCGGTAATCACCGCAGAGGCCCGCAGCCGGTCGCTGGTGATCCGCAGGATTGTTTTTACACTTTGTTGACTGGTGGGGACTTTTGTCATCTGCTCCAGTAAATCCACTGTAAATGTGGGGTTGTTGAGCTCATCCCGAACAATAGCGTCCATCACCTCGTGGATCACTTCGCCGTAACGGAGATTCGGCTCTTTTTCCGGCATGCAGATGAGAACGAAGTCAAGCTCATCAGCCAATTGAATGAGCTTTGGATCTACTCTTGGCATAATAAGGCCAACATAATAGAGAATGATCCCCACCTCACCGGCCATGGCAAACATCCTGATGTTGTTGCATTGGGCCTCAACATCATCGGCAATATTGCAAAAGCCGGTAAGAATCAGCTCGCTTCCCCAGAAATCAATGCTGTCAAATAGCTTTTTCTGCATGTCGTTGGGGGTGGAGTATTCCAGTACGGTAACGCTGGTGACGATTCTATCCAGGCTTCTGCGCCCTGCCAGGACAGTTGCCCGTCGAAGACATGGCAGTTCCATCAGTTGGGAGACTGTGAGGCTCATAAAATACACCGCCTAAGAGCATATATCAAAATATTTTAAATTTTATCACATGGAATGCCTAATATCAAATGCAACAAACATGCCGGGGAAAAATCAGTGACTAACCCCAAAATGTTCATTTTACTGGCACATTCTCCTGAGCAGTCACACATTTGCCGGGTAGATAAGTAGAAAAAACCTTGAGACAGCATCATTATACTTGCATAAAGCCATCGGGGTATGGTTTAATACAAATTGAGTAAAAAATCAAAAACTGGAGCGTCGTGGGTGGTCGGCAGCATCCTTTTCCGGAGCTGCGGCAGGCCGAGCGGCTGTCTGCATGGGGCAGACGGCGCTGACAGCGGCGAAGAATCAAAAGAAATCGTAATTGGCTGCAGATCATGAAAATTTCAATTTGGGAAAAAAGGAGAAACTTCCATGGGGAGCACACTGACCCGCACCAACGAGATCATCGAGCAGTATGGCTGCGACCAGTCCAACCTGATCGCCATCATGCAGGAGATCCAGGGAGAGTTCAAGTACCTCAGCGAAGAGGTGCTCACGCAGATCGCCGAGAAGCTGGGCATCAGCACGGCCAAGGTCTACAGCGTGGCCACCTTCTACGAGAACTTCTCTCTGGAGGCCAAGGGAAAGTACATCATCAAGGTCTGCGCGGGCACGGCCTGCCACGTCCGCAAGTCCCAGCCCATCTATGATGCCATCGCCAGCTACCTGGGACTGACCGGGAAGAAAAAGACCTCCGCCGACGGCCTGTTCACCCTGGAGACGGTGGCGTGCCTGGGCGCCTGCGGACTGGCGCCGGTCATGACCATCGACGGCGAGGTACACGCCCAAATGACCCCGGAGGCGGCCCTGAGCCTGCTGGAGGACATTCGTAAAAAGGAGGCGGCCGGCGCATGAGAAAGACCAGACTGAACCGGGACACCTTCCACGTGTTCCAGGCCAACGCGAAAAACGCCCTGCGGCAGAGCCAGCAGGTACCCTCTGTGCTGATCTGCGCCGGCACCGGCTGTATCGCCGGCGGCGCCATGAAGATCTACGACAACATCAAGGCCCAGTGCGAGAAGCTGGGCCTGAAGGTCTATGTGGGCCTCAAGCATGACAGCGACGAGGAGAAGAGCCTCCACGTGAAGATGAGCGGCTGCCACGGCTTCTGCGAGATGGGCCCCCTGGTCCACATCGAGCCCATGGGGGTCATGTACATCCGGGTCAAGCCCGAGGACTGCCAGGAGATCATCGAGAAGACCGTGCTGGGCGGGGAGATCATCGACCGGCTGGTGTACCACCTGGACGGGGTGGCCTATCCCCGGCAGGAGGACATCCCCTTCTACAAGCGGCAGCACCGGGTGGTGCTGGAGAACTGCGGCCGCAGCGACGCCGAGGACATTGAGGAGTACATCTCCAAGGACGGCTACGCCGCCTTTGAAAAGGCCCTGTTCGAGATGACCGACGAGGAGATCTGCAAGACCATCACGGACTCCGGCCTCCGGGGCCGGGGCGGCGGCGGATTCCCTGCGGGCCAGAAGTGGGACGGCGCCCGGCGGCAGAAGGCGGAAAAGAAGTACATCGTCTGCAACGGCGACGAGGGCGACCCCGGCGCTTTCATGGACCGTTCCATTATGGAAGGAAACCCCCACAGCGTGCTGGAGGGTATGATGATCGCGGGCCTTGCCGTGGGCAGTGACGAGGGTTACATCTATGTCCGGGCGGAGTACCCCCTGGCGGTGCGCCGCCTGAAGGCCGCCATCGCCAACGCCGAGGAGTACGGCCTCTTGGGCGACCACATCATGGGCAGCGACTTCTCCTTCCGCATCCATGTGAACATGGGCGCAGGCGCCTTCGTCTGCGGCGAGGGCAGCGCCCTGACCGCCTCCATCGAGGGCAACCGGGGCATGCCCCGGGTCAAGCCGCCCCGGACCATCGAGCACGGCCTCTGGGCCGAGCCCACGGTGCTCAACAACGTGGAGACCTTCGCCAATGTGCCCCTGATCGTCCGCAACGGCGTGGACTGGTACCGCTCCATCGGCACCAAGACCAGCCCCGGCACCAAAGCCTTTGCCCTGACCGGCAACGTGGTGAACACCGGCCTCATCGAGGTCCCTATGGGCACCACCATCCGGGAGGTGGTGTTCGACATCGGCGGCGGCATCCGCAACGGCAAGAAGTTCAAGGCTGTGCAGATCGGCGGCCCCTCCGGCGGCGCCACCACCGCCAGCCAGGAGCACCTGGACCTGCCGTTGGACTTCGACTCCCTCAAGGGCATCGGCGCCATGATCGGCTCCGGCGGCCTGGTGGTCATGGACGAGGACACCTGCATGGTGGAGACCGCCCGGTTCTTCATGGAGTTCACCCAGAAGGAGTCCTGCGGCAAGTGCGTTCCCTGCCGGGAGGGCACCAAGCGGATGCTGGAGATTTTGGACCGGATCATCGCCAATAAGGGCACCCTGGAGGACCTGGATCTGCTGGAGGAACTGGCGGACACCATCACCAACACCGCCCTGTGCGGCCTGGGGCAGAGCGCCTGCAAGCCGGTGCAGAGCACCCTGAAATACTTCCGGGACGAGTATTTGGCCCACGTGGTGGACCACCACTGCCCCATCTGCAACAAGGAAAAGCCCCATCCCACCATCCTTGCGGACAAGTGCAAGGGCTGCGGCAAGTGCCGCAAGACCTGCCCCATGGAGGCCATCTCCGGCAGTCCCAAGCAGGTCCACACCATCGATCCCGAAAAATGCGTCAACTGCGGCGCCTGCGTGGCGGCCTGTCCCTTTGGCGCCATCGAGGCCAGTAAATAAAGGAGGGGAATACAATGGCAAAAGGAATCATGTACATTGACGGCCAGCGGGTCCCCTTCGACGGGGAGAAGAACGTTCTGGCCGTGATCCGGAAGGCCGGCATCGACATGCCTACCTTCTGCTACTACTCGGAGCTGTCCGTCTACGGCGCCTGCCGTATGTGTGTGGTGGAAGACGAGCGGGGCAAGATCGACGCCTCCTGCTCCATGGAGCCCCGGGACGGCATGAAGATCCGCACCAACACCGCCCGGCTCCTGAAGCACCGGCGGATGATCCTGGAGCTGATGCTGTCCTCCCACTGCCGGGACTGCACCACCTGCGAGAAGAACAGCAACTGCCGCCTCCAGGAGCTGGCCCTGCGCTTCGGCGTGCGCCACGTGCGTTTCCAGGACACCCGGCCCCACTATGAGATCGACGACTCCTCTCCCGCCATCGTCCGGGACCCCAACAAGTGCATCCTCTGCGGCGACTGCATCCGGGTGTGCGAGGAGATGCAGGGCATGGGCATTTTGAATTTCGCCTACCGGGGCAGCGACCTGCAGGTTTGCCCCGCCTTCGACCGCAAGCTCAGCGAGACCAACTGCATCAGCTGCGGCCAGTGTGCCGCCGCCTGCCCCACCGGCGCCATCACCATCTTCAACGAGATCGGCCGGGCCTGGCGGGCCCTTCACGACCCCAAGAA
>CATZYY010000039.1 GCA_958426425.1 uncultured Oscillospiraceae bacterium | reverse complement strand
TCCCCAACCGTCCTCTGAGTTACAAAGGATCTGAGTGGAACAAGCCATTACCTCCACATGATCTTCCACGAGGCGCCTCACAAGCTGCTGACTACCCTGGAGGATCTGGCCGCCGCCTTCGGGCCGGACCGGCCGGTGGCCCTGTGCCGGGAGCTGACCAAGCTCCATGAGGAAACCATCCGCACCACCCTGGGTCAGGCGGCGGACCGCTGGCGGGACACCGCGCCCAAGGGGGAGTTTGTGCTGGTAGTGGCGGGCCGTCCGCCCCGGCAGGAGGCTGCCATAACTGTGGAGGAAGCGGTGGAACAGGTGCTGGCCCTGCGGGACAGCGGGATGCGATTAAAGGACGCCGTCCGGCAGGTAGCCATCGACACAGGCCTTTCCAAAAACGAGCTGTACGCCGCTGCTTTGGAGCGGTAAAAACGCGAAACGCCTCCGCGGCGTCCTGCCGCGGAGGCGATTTGTCATTGCAGAAGGTTCCGAATCTTTTTCATATGGCACTATTTTTCAGTGCAGGATAGATTCCCTTTTCACTGCGGAGCATACTCACTGACTGTACCACATGTTCTCTCCGCCACAAACGACGGAACTCTGTGCCTTTCATAGACCAAGCCGCGGCAGACGCAGTCTGTGCGCGGCTTTTTTGACAAGCTGAATACCTCCGCAGCCACTGCCGCAGAGGTATTAATTCGTATTCAAAAGGCCCCACAGGGAGGTCTATTTATAGATTTTTCAGCTCTTTTAAGCACTTGGGACATACGTTCTTGCCTTTGAAGACCGTAATATCCTTGGTGGCATCACAAAAGATACAGCTGGGCTTGTATTTTTTCAGAATGACGGACGAGCCTTCTACATAGATTTCCAGTGCGTCCTTCTCCGCGATGTCCAGAGTACGGCGCATTTCGATAGGCAGCACAATCCGACCCAGTTCATCCACTTTCCTCACAATACCAGTCGATTTCACAGCAGCTCTCCTTTTTCGTCTCTTTCGTCGTCAATTCGCTATGTGTAACATTGACCTTACCATAAAGTCTCGTTCCGTGTCAATGCCAAATCTGTTCTATTTAATCTTCTTTAAAGCAGTTTACAATTATTTAACATCTGTCTACCGTATGGTTCCCTGGCTTCAAGATGCCGGAAAAACCCGGCGGCAGACATTGATCGGGAGGGATCTCAATGGCGATGACTTGGGTCTGGACGGGGATGGTGGTTCTGTCCCTGGTCTTCGGCCTGGCCACAGGAAATCTGGATGCCGTGGCGGATGCGGCTTTGGAGGGCGCCTCCTCGGCGGTGGAGCTGAGTCTGTCCATGGCGGGCGTGCTGTGCCTGTGGAGCGGCGTGATGGAGGTCATGAATACCTGCGGCCTTTCCTCCGGTTTGGCCCGCGCCTTCCGACCGGTACTGCGGCGGCTTCTTCCGGAGGCCTGTCGGGACAGTGAGACGCTTGCGGCAGTATCCGCCAATGTTTCCGCCAACCTGCTGGGGCTGGGCAACGCGGCCACGCCCCTGGGAATCCGGGCGGCCCGGCGGATGGCGCGGGGCTGCAACGGCGTGGCCAGTGACGAACTGTGCCTGCTGGTGGTGCTCAACACAGCCTCCATTCAGCTGCTGCCGGCCACCATCGCCTCCGTCCGCTCCGCCGCCGGGTCCTCCAGCCCCTTTGACATTTTGCCGGCGGTATGGCTGTCCTCGGCATTATCAGTAAGCGTGGGGCTGCTGTCGGCAAAGCTGTTCTCCCGCTGGAGGAGGTGGCATCCTTGAGCCTCAGCTCTCTGGTAATCCCGGTATTGCTGGCGGGTGTGGCTGTGTGTGGTCTGGGGCGGCGGGTGGAAGTATACGCCGCTCTGACCCACGGTGCCGAGGAAGGGCTGGGGGTGCTGCTGCGCATTGTGCCGGCCCTGGTAGGACTTTTGACAGCAGTATCCATGTTCCGCGCCAGCGGCGCCATGGACGCCCTGTCAGGACTCCTGGCCCCGGCGCTGGAAACCCTGGGCATTCCCGCCGAGACCACACCGCTGCTGCTGATTCGGCCGGTGTCCGGCAGCGGCGCTCTGGCGGTGGGCACGGACCTGATGACCACCTACGGTCCCGACAGCTATATCGGCCGGGTGGCGGCAGTGATGCTGGGCAGTACGGAGACCACCTTCTACACCATTGCCGTGTACTTCGGCTCCGCCGGCATCCACCGCACCCGCCACGCCATGCCGGCGGCCCTGCTGGCGGATCTGACCGGGTTCGTGGCCTCAGCCTTGGCAGTACGGCTGCTCTTTGGCTCGTAAAAAGAGCGCCTTTGGAGCGCGAAAACGTGCTCAACGGCCCGCATCACCCCCCCTTCTGGCTGCATATGGCTATTTTCAAAGGCGGTAATCTTTACCCTGAAGATCGCAAAGGGACCGTTTTTGTGCCCCAATCAAAACATTTAGAAAGTTTCAAAGAGAAGCGCGGGACCACCATGGTGGTCCCGCGTCAGTCTTACTTCTGTGCAATATAGGGAGATCCGATCTCCGCGCCGCCGTACTCCGCGGCAAAATCTCCATCCACCAGGAACCGCACCTCCACCACTGTATCCAAGGAGCAAAGAGAGCGGGCCAGAGCCTCCAGCGCTGCCGTCAGGTCGGTGTCCTCCGGCAGGGTCTCCAGCTGAGCAGAGGACAGGTTCACATAACACACATCCTCTTCCATCCAGGTGGATTTCACCTGAAAATTCTCCGGCTGTGCCCTTTGCAGAGAGCGGTCCTCAGGGCCCACCTCCAAGGCTCGTATCACGGCACTGGCCTGGGTGTCGCCCTCATACAGATCCAAAGTTCGTTCCTCCGGCGCCAGTTTCCCAGCCTCATTGAGGAAATACAGTGTCACAGGCACCGTGCCGATCACATCCTCGTTGCTGGACAGCAGTGCATCCCGGGCGGTAAAGGTCTGGGTATCCCGATAGGCCAGCTCCTGTCCCCGAACCGTGATACCCACCACGGCAATTTGGGGCAGCTGTGTCAGAGTCAGAGTAATGGCGTAATCTGCCAAAGTCAGCCACACCCCTGACAAAGAGCGGTAGGAAGATGTCACATCCACCACGGCGTGGCCACCGTTGAGCTGCAGGCTCAGCAGCTCGGTCCCCGTGGGAAAGGGACTGCGCAGAGAAGTGTCAGTGGGCCCCTCCAGCAGCAGTGTCACCAGGGCCGCAGCCAGCTCCGCGCTTCCCATGCCGTCATCCAAATAGACAGTTTCCGTCCGCAGAACGTCACCGCCCGGGACAGCGCTGAGATCCTCTTCCAAAAAATAGAGCTCATAGGGAGACTGCCCCGTAGGCTCGGCAACATTCCCAGCGCAACAGCAAAGCCCTACCACTACCACGGCAACAATCAACAGGGACAGCGGCTTTTTCACAGGCTCTCCCCCTCCTTCCTCCAGGGCCAGCGGACGGTAAACACCGCGCCGCCGCCGGGCCGGTTGCCGGCCTCCACCGTGCCGCCCCGGCGCTTGACCGTATCGCTGACAATGGACAAGCCCAATCCGGTGCCGCCGGCGGCCCGGGACCGGGCCTTGTCCACCCGGTAAAACCGCTCGAAAATGCGGGGCAGGTCCTCCTCCGGGATGCCGGAACCGTTGTCCTCCACTGTCAGCTCCACCTGCTCTCCGGCCCTGGACAACGTCACCAGAACGGAGCTGTGGGGCGGGCTGTATTTTACAGCGTTGTCCGTGAGGTTATAGATAATCTGGTGGATCTCATCCTTGGTGGCCAGCACGGTACAGCCCTCTGATGCCCGGTAGGTCAGGTCGATCTCCTTCTCCTGGGCCACCAGGCTCATCATCCGCATCACCTGCTCCAGCACCGGCAGCACATCCACCACCACCGGCGGCTCCAGCACGCCGCTGTCCAGACGGGTCAGCCGCAGCAGATCCTCGGTGATGCGGCTCAGGCGTTCCGCCTCCGCGCCGATATCCGCCACAAATTCCCGGGCAGTGGCCCGGTCAATATCGTCGGTCTGCAAAATGGAATCCGTCAGCAGCCGAATGGCTGCCAGGGGCGTCTTCAGTTCGTGGGAGGCATCCGACACAAAGCGGCGCCGGGCGTTTTCCGTGGTCTGAAGCCGGTCGGTGAGGCTGTTGAACTCCTGACCGATCTGGGCGATCTCATCCCGCCCCCGAATCTGGGCCCGGTGGCTGTAGGCCCCCTCCCGTACCTGACGGATAGCCGTCAGCAGCAGGGCCATCTTCCGCGTCAGAGCCCGGGAGAGCACGCCGCTGAGAACCAGCACCGCGGCGCCGATGATGGCGGACAAGCGCAGCAGATTGGCCTGGAGCCCCTCCAGCAATGCCGCCTGCTCCGTGTCGTACTCATAGGCGTACACGGCACCGATGATCTGGTTCTGATACAGTACCGGCGAAGACGCGCGGGACCGAAAGGCTCCGCTGCGGAAGTTGCAGCTGAAAGCGTCGTTGCCCAGCAGGGCCTGAACGATCTCTGTGTAAAAGCTGTACTCTCCCACGGCGCTGCCGGTCTCCCGGGTATCGTAGAGAATCCGGCCGGCGTCGTCAGTGACTAGAATACGGCTGAGCCCTGTCTCCTCCACCACCGCCATGGCGGCAGACACATTCTCCTCGTTGAGCTGGTCCAGGCCCGACAGGGAGTATACCATCACCGATACGCTGCTCTGGAGGGATGTCTCCTTGGAGCGGAAGACCAGGTCCTCCGACACCAGCAGCGGGTACGTGTTCAGCAGGATCAGCACCGCCGCGATGATGAGGATGTAGCTGAGGCCGAACTTGAATTGCAGGCTGCCGACAATCCTGCGTCTATCCTTTGAAATAGTACCCCACTCCCCACTTGGTCATAATGTGGTCCGGCTCCGCCGGGTTTTTCTCCAGCTTCTCCCGCAGGCGGCGGATATGGACGTCCACCGTCCGGTAGTCCCCGGCGTAGGTGTAACCCCAAACCACGTTCATCAGGTTCTCCCGGCTGTAGACCCGCCGGGGATTGCGCATCAGCAGCTCGATCAGGTCGTACTCCTTGGCGGTCAGATCCACGGTCTCCCCGTCCCGGACGGCCACCCGCTCCGCGGTGTTAAGGGTGATGTCCCCTACCGTCAGCACGGACCCCTTGTCCTGCCGCAGGCCGGCCCGGCGCAGCAGGGCCCGGACCCGGGCCTTCAGCTCCAGAATGTTGAAGGGCTTGGTCAGATAGTCGTCCGCCCCGGACTCAAAGCCCATGAGTTTGTCCGCATCCTCACTCTTGGCGGTCAGCATAATGATGGGCACATTGGAAAACTCCCGAATGCGCATGCAGGCCTCCAGTCCGTCCACCTCCGGCATCATCACATCCAGCACGATCAGGTCAAAGCGGCCGTCCCGGGCCAGCTCCACAGCGGCGGCGCCGTCGTAGGCGCACTCCACCTGATACCCCTCGTTCTCTAAATTGAACTTCATGCCCTTGACCAAGAGCTTTTCGTCATCAACCACTAAAATCTTTGCCATGCGCTACTCCTTCGTTGTCTCGTCGCTGCCCTCTGGCAGGTCCTCTATGGTGATCCACCCCTCCAGCTCCGCCAGTTTGGCCTCGCCGATGCCGCTGACCTCCAGCAGACCTTCCATACTGGTAAAGGGTCCGTGTTCCTCACGGTAGGCGATGATCCGGCCCGCCAGCACCTCACCAATGCCCGGCAGCTGGTCCAATTCCTCAATGTCGGCGGTATTGATGTTGATGGGGCTCAAATCCGGGGCCAGAGCCTCCTCCGGCACCTGCACCTCCGTCTGGACCGTCAATCCCGGCTCCACAGCGGAGCGGTCTTTCCAAAACAGCACCAGCGACAGACACAGAAAGACCGCTGTGATCCCCAACAGAATCCATTCACTTTTGGTTGATTTTCCTGTCTGCCCCACTGTTGAACTCCTGTAATTTTTTTGGTATACTAAAGAGTAAGATGTCGAATCCCGGCGAAGGCCGGCGGCGAAATTCGCCGATATAAAATGATTATATCACAGATCACAGGAGTTGGACATGAAAACAAACCGCATTTTTTCTGTTTTTTTGCTGCTGGTCCTGATAACCTCTCTGTTTTTAACGCCCTCCGCCCAGGCGGATGAAACCACGGCTGCGGCACCGCCGGAGCTGAACTCCAAAGCGGTGCTGCTGGTGGATGCCAATACCGGCTCCGTGGTGTATGCCGTCAACGAGCATAAGGAGCTGTATCCCGCCAGCACTACCAAGATTATGACCGCCCTGCTGGTACTGGAGGCGGTGGATCGCGGAGAGCTGTCCCTGGGCGATGAGCTGACTGCTTCCCGGGCCGCCATCACCACGGGCCTTGCGGAGGACGGCAGCACCGCCAATATCAAAGAGGGCGAAGTCATGACGGTGGAGGAGTACCTGACCTGCATGCTGGTGGTCTCCGCCAATGAGGCCTGCAATGTACTGGCCGAGGCCGTCTCCGGCTCTGTGGAGGCCTTCGTGGAGGACATGAACGAGCGGGCCCAGCAGCTGGGCTGTGAGAACACCCACTTTGTCAACACCACCGGCCTCCATGACAGCCAGCACTACACCTCCGCCTGGGATCTGTATCTCATTACCGCCGAGGCCATGAAGCACGATGCCTTTATGCGCATCTGCGACACGGCCACAGCGGTCATTCCCGCCACTAATCTCTCTGAGGAGCGGACCCTCCACACCACCAACTATCTCATCGGCACCTGGTGGTCCCGGGGCTATCTTTACGATGATGCCCACGGCATCAAAACCGGCTCCACCTCCCAGGCGGGCCACTGCCTGGTGTCCTCGGCCACCCGGGGCAGCCTCAGCTTCATCAGCGTGGTACTGGGTGCGGAGCGGCTGACCCTGGAAGATGGCGAGATTCGGACATACAGCTTTTACGACACCCGGCTGTTATTTGACTGGGCCTTTGACAACTTCTCCTATCAGACCGTGCTGACGGCAGATGAGCTGATCCGGGACGTGGGCGTGGCTCTTTCTAAGACAGATCGGGTCAGCGTCCACCCGGCGGAGGACGTGGAGCTGCTGCTGCCCAACGGCACGGAGCCCGCTGATCTGAAGCGGTCTCTGGAACTCCAGGACCCGGTGGATGCTCCCATCACCGAGGGGCAGGCCCTGGGCACCATGACCCTGTCCCTGGACGGCAAAGACCTGGCCACCGTGGACCTGCTGGCCATGGCCGATGTGGAGGCTGACGGCCTGCTGGTCTTCTGGCGGGACGTACAGGTGTTCTTCAGCAAGACAGCCGTGCGGGTGGTCTGCATTGTGCTGGGCGTGCTGATTGTGGCACTGGTCATCTGGCGTCTGACCGTAGGCCGGCGCCGCTACCGCTATGGCCGCAGCGTGGGACGCCGGGGCCGCGGAGGCGGCTACCGGGGCCGGCGGAGATAATGAAAACAAAAAGGCAGCGGGAACTGTTGTTCCCGCTGCTTTTTTATGGACTTACAGGTAAGTCACCAGCTCCTCCAGAGGCTTTCGATCCGTATGGAGCCGGGAGGGGTGGGCACCCTCCGCCGGATAGCCCAGGGGCAGCAGGGCGATGGGTACCAGGCCCTCCAGCTGCTCCGGAAAAGCGGCGTGGAGCTTCTCCGGCTCAAACATTCCCACATAGGTGGTGCCCAGACCCAGATCCGCCGCCTCCAGCATCATCTGAGTGGCGGCAATAGCGGCGTCGATCTCACCGTGATCTTTGCCGTCTCCCTCCCGTTTCCAGGAGGTGGCGGGATCGTAGGACACCACCAGCATCACCGGCGGGTGGAAGTGGGCGGCGGTACAGCCGTCCGCCTTCTCCAGAGCCTCCGGGCTCCGCAGCACCAGAATCCGCTGGGGCTGGTTGTTATGGGCGGTGGGAGCGTTTCTGCCGCTCTCCAAAATAGCCTGGAGCTTCTCCTCCTCCACCGGGCGATCACTGAATTTCCGCAGAGAATAGCGCTCCGCGGACAACGTTGCAAAATCCATGGGACTCTCCCTTTCTTTTGTGTGATTACCCGGATTTTACCACAGGACCCGCCCCGGCGCAACGGTTTTCTCAGGGCATGGTTCCCTGCCAGTTGTCCCGGATGATATTGTTGCACAGTTCCCTGCGCCGCGTATCATAAAATTCGATGAATTTCAGGGAATAGATATCGGATACGATGTAGCGGTCACGGCCGGCCTGATAGATGGTCACATAGTCGATGCCCACATCGTAGAGGATTCCCTCCCAGGAGACGGTATTCTGGGTCCCCACCAGGAAGGAAGCCACCACATAGGTCCCCACGTATTTGGCCAGCATGGCCTTCAGGGAGCCCCGATAGGCCTCCTCGGTACTGATGGGCGAGTTGATGACCTCGCTGGGCAGGTGGTTGCGCAGGTCCATACGGGAGCTGTCCTCCATAACGGAGGCGCCGGACAGACGCAGGCCCTCCATGGGGCGGCCGGTGCCCATCATGGCCTGCCGGTCCGGTGTCACAGCCCCGGCCTCCGGGCTCTGCATAGGAGTTCTGCTGATCTCTCCGGACCAGTCATTCATCTGTCCGCCGCTCTGGGCTGCGGAAGAATTGGGATAATACTGCATAGTCACACCTCTCATGTTTTGTAGTATGCATTGGTGGGATTGTAAAAGCAGTGATCGCCGATGCGGGTCTGCCAGTAACCCACCTCCGAAGGGAAAAAGGACCGACAGGTGGGCCCGAAGGGGTTATAAAACCACAGGGACTCCGCCACATCCGGCAGCCGGTTCCCGGCGATGGCCCAATCGGCAATATCGTAGTGGATCTGCTCGGGCCGCATGTTGTAGATATTCTGGGGGTTGTAGGCGCCGTTTTCTGTCTCGCTGGCACAGGCGAACTGATAGGGCTGAAAAATGATGTTGCGGATGCTGCCCTGACCTACCCGGGCGTACTCGCCGCCGGTGGCGTTGACCCGGTTCATCACCACGCCCGCCACGGCCTTCATGCCGTTTTCACCCTCTCCGCCCGCCTCGCACTGGATCAGACGCGCCAGCAGCTCCCGGTCGGAATATGCCATGTGTCATCCCCTCACTTTGGTTGCTGTTTCATGTTATGCAGCTGCACCCAGAGAGGTGAATCTGCAAAAGAGGCCGCCGTCACCATGGTGACGGCGGCCCTGATAATTCCTATTATCCTGTCAGCAGCGTAGAATAAAGGATGCAAAATCGGATAATATATTGTCTTTTTCGATCAATTTATTATGCTTTTTTCTGTTCTGTAATGGCCTGACGGAACATCTCCTCCGTCTGGAGGATGGAGTTTTCCAGGCTGTACTGTCCGGCGTGGTCGGCATAGCGCCGTTCCATCTCCTCCCGCTCCGCGGGGTGGTCAAACCAGTAGTCGATGTGTTCCGCCAGGGCATCCACATCTCCGGCCGGGAACAGGCTTCGCTCATCCAGGGCAAACTGCGGCGTAGCGGACCGGGGGGAGTCGGCAATCACCGGCACCAGACCACAGGCAAAGGCCTCCATACAGCTCATGGCTTCAATTTCCGCATCGGAGGTGTGGACGTACAGATCTGCCATGTGAAGAATCTCCAGCAGCCGGGATGGCTCGTAAAAGCCCATGACGATGGGATTGGGCAGCTTTTCCGCCAACCGGCGGTATTTTCTCTCCAGAGGCCCCTTTCCCGCCAGAATCACCTGGATGTCCCGGGCATGGCGGCACCGGGCCGCCGCCTCGATCAGTTCGTCCTGACGCTTTTCTCCGGCGTACCGGCCCACCATCAGCACATTAAAAAACCCCTCCATCCACGGCTCCTTGGACTGTTTTCCGTAGGTATACTCCGGGCTGATGCCGTTGGAAATCACATGAAGCTGGGCGGTGTAGCCATGGGCGCGGAGCTGGTCGGCAATCATGTTGCTGGGGCAGTGGATATGGGTGAAGCGGTTGAAAAAGCTGTCGCGGAAACGGTTATACACAAAATCGTTGGCCCGGCGGCTGTTGCCCATATGGAGGGTAAAGGTGATATTCTCCGGCTGGCAGTGGAAGGCCGCCGTGTGGGGAATTCCCAGCTTTTCCACGTGCCGCAGGCCCATGACGCCCAGGGGCGAGGGCATCATGAAGTGGACCACATCCGCCCAGGCCGCCGCCTTTTCAAAGACGTGGCGGTTGGGAATCGCCAGCCGCATGCCCTGACTGGTGATCAGGTGCTCCATCACCGGGAAAAAGCGCATCTGCCGCACGGCATACTTATAGTCGGCGGGCTTTCCGGTGGCAATGACCCGGACCTCGTTGCCGTGGTCCCGGAGGGCCTGGGCAAAGCGGCGGGCGCTGATGGTGGTTCCGTTATTAGCGTCGTCAAACTGGTCAATGACCAATACGATCTTCATATCACACTACCGTCTTTCTTTGGGTTTGGCCGGGCAGGCGGAAGGGCCCGACAGGTGATATATTGTACCACTTTTCCCTGCCCTTGTCCACGATTTCCGCCGCTGGGGTCGGGGCATTTTTTCACTCCGGCAAAAAGAGACCGCCCGCGGCGGTCTCTTTCAGCGTGTCGAAAAAGTCTTTTCGACACGCTGAGCAAGTTTTTTGAACCTTTAAAAAGTTTCAAAAAACTTATGATTAAAAACGAAAGGAACCCTTCCTGGGTTCCTCTCGTAACTCTCTTCCTTCCCATCATGCAAGTCTTTCCTTCTTTTTGGACAGTCTCAAAAGAGACCGCCCACGGCGGTCTCTTTCTCATCAGCCCTTCTGCTCCAGGGCAGCCTCCAGGTTCCGGGCAAACTGGTCCGGGCAGGAGGTGTCCTTCCAGCCGCAGCGGATGCCCTTCAGCCGGGCAATGGCCTCCCGGGCCGGCATCCCCTTAATTAGAGAGGCAATTCCCTGGAGATTGCCGCTGCAGCCGCCCAGCACCTCCAGCCGCTGAATCACGCCCTGGTCGTCTACCTCCACCCGCATCTCCTGGGAGCAGACGCCCCGTGGGCGGAATGTATATGTCATGTTCCTCGCTCCTCTTTTTCTGGTCTCGACGTTCACAATAGCACACCAGACAGAAAATAGCAAGAAAAACCATAGCCTGCCCTTGACAATATCGATATTCGATCATATACTGGTGCCAGAAGCAAATAACGATATTCGATATTAAGAGCGGGAGGCGGTGTCATGGCCCGGGAGAAATTTCAGACTCTGACGGAGCAGATGTTCTACATTCTGCTGTGCCTGCGAAAGGAGTGCTGCGGCGCCGACATTATGGCCCAGGTCCAGTCCCTGACCGCCGGCCGGGTCAGCGTGGGGCCGGGAACGCTGTACAACCTGCTGGAACAGTTCCTCTCCGCCGGTATGATTGCCGAGACCAAGGTGGAGGGACGCAAGCGCAGCTATCTCATCACGGAGGGTGGAAAAACCGCTCTGGCGGAGGAACACCGCCGACTACAGCTGCTGACAGCGGACTACGAGGCCTGTATGGGAGAGGAGGAACGCACATGAAACCCACCAAGCGGGAATTCAGCCTGTATCAGCTCTATGACTATCAGGGCGTGGAGCACCATCTGGAGGCCATGGCCGCTAAGGGCTGGCGGCTGGAGCGGATTGGGACCTACTTCTGGCACTACCGCCGGGCGGAGCCGGCCCAGGTTTCCTACGCCGTCACCTACGTCTCCGACGGGTCCCTCTTTAACCCTCGGCCCACGGAGAATCAGGAGCGCCTGGACGAGCTGTGCGCTGCCGCCGGCTGGGAGAAGGTCTGTGACTGGGCCCAGATGCAGATTTTTGTCTCAGAGCGGCCGGACCCGGTGCCTCTGGAGACGGAGGACGCCGTCCGCATTCAGGCCATCCACCGCTCCATGAAGAAGAATTTCCTGCCCAGCAATTACGTTCTGCTGGCGCTGCCGCTGCTATGGCTGTTCATGGCATGGAACGACTTTCGCCGGGACATGGTGGACTTTTTCTCCAGCAGCACGGACCTCTTTCTGGTTCTGCTGAGCATCTTCCTGCTGATTCTCCAGATGGTGAACCTCTCCGCCTACTACCGCTGGCGCAGGCACTCCCTGGCGTCGGTGGCCCAGGGCGGCCCCTGCGCCGCCACCGGCGGCTACCGGCGGTTCAATCTGATATCCTTTGGCGTTCTGGCGGTCATTTTGGCAGTCTATTTGATATCCCTGACGATGTGGCAGCGAACCTCGGCGAGCGTCTACGTACTGTGGCTGCTGATCTATGGGCTAATTCTTTTTGCGGTGCTCCGCACACGGGAGGGGTTGAAGCGGCTCGGTGCGCCCAAGGGGCTGAACATGGCCCTGACTTTGGCGGTGGACGTGGTGCTGGCGGTGGGGGCGGTAAGCCTGCTGACCTTCGGCATCCTGCGCTTTGACTGGTTCTCCGGAGAGGGAGACACCTACCGCTACCAGAATCAGGAGTGGCAGGTAAATCCGCCGGACATTCCCCTGACGGCGGAGGATCTGACCGGCATCTCCTATGACCACGTCCGCCGGTGGGATTTGGGAAACGGTTCCTTCCTCATGAGCCGGTACACCTGGTCTGAAAGCGCCCGGCAGGACGAGGTCAACGGCGATGGCCGGTATCATCTCAGCTACACCGTCACCCGCACCGGCGTGGATTGGCTCTGCGATCTGGTCCTTCAGGAGACGATGGCCAATGACGATTCCGATTTCTGGACCATCACCTGGCAGGAAGCGGACCCGGAGCCCTGGGGTGCGGACACCGTCTGGCGGCGGTATCTGGACGGCGTAGCCACGGACACCTGGCTGCTGTGCCGCCCTGGAGTGATTGTGGAGCTGGAGCTGGACGGAGAGCCGGACAGTACCCAGATGGCAACCGTCTGTGCCTCACTTTTCCAAAAGTAGGACCCTGCTCTGTCGGAGGCGCTCTCTCCCTTCCTGTGTCAAATACGCGCGCTTTTCCCCTGCGGGCATTTATTGCAAGTGTCTGCCACAGCGCCAAAGGGCCGCCCTTTCGGGCGGCCCTTTGGCATTACGGAAAAGAGGGGGAGAGGGGATGCTCAGGCCTGCTGTGTACGCTTCTGGGTCTTCTGCTCCAATACCAGCCGATCGGCGATCATGGCGATAAACTCGCTGTTGGTGGGCTTTCCCTTGGCGTTGGAGACGGTATAGCCGAAGTACTTTTGCAGCGTCTCCAAATCACCCCGGTCCCAGGCCACCTCAATGGCGTGGCGGATGGCACGCTCCACCCGGGAGGCAGTGGTTCCAAACCGCTTGGCCACTTCCGGATACAGCACCTTGGTGACGGCGTTGATCACATCCATATCCTCCACAGCGATCATAATGGCCTCCCGCAGGTACTGATACCCTTTGATGTGGGCGGGAACACCGATCTCATGGATCACCGCAGTGACCAAATTCTTCAGCTCGGAAGGTTCGGTCACCGCCATAGGCATGGGGTGGAAAACCGTCTGCATCCGGTCCAGCAGGGTCTCCGGCTCACAGGGCTTGGGCAGGAAGTAGCAGGCGCCCAGCTCCCGGGCCTCCGCCACCACTTGGTCACTGCAAAAGGCAGACAACAGCACCACTTTGGGATTGCCCAGCTCCTTGAGCTGCTTCATCACACTAAGCCCGTCCACTGTCGGCAGCACCACATCCATCACCACCAGGTCCGGCCGGTGCTGCTGTGCCAAGTGAAGCAGGTCGGCGCCGTCTCCCGTGGTAGCGGCCACGGTAAACTCACCGGATTTTTCAATGGCCTCCCGCAGCATGAGACGGAATTCCTCGTTGGCGTCTGCCAGTAGTACGGTTCTTCTGATGTCCATGTTCTCCCAGTCCTTTTTTCAGAATTTTTCAGCACTTAACTCCGCTCATTTGCAGGTCTACGCGCCGTTTTTCCATCCACAGTGCCCTGCAGCCCCTTTGCGACGGATTCGCAGAGCTTGGAATTTCGTTTTCTATAAATTACCATAAACTTACATACTTTGCAAGCAGCATCTGTAAATAAATTCCAAGAATCATTCGACGCTTTTCCCGCCGCTCTCGATTCAGCCCTTTCTTTTCGATTGTTTCCGTGTTAAAATCGAAGCATCTGACAGAAAAGGACGGTGGCGCCATGGAGCTGGCAGCGCAGATCAGAGCCTTTCGGCCCTGGAACCAGCAAGAGGAGCGGGACCAGGCGGAGCTGCTGCGTCGGCTGACAAGCGGCGAGGAACTGTATACCCGGAACAATGCCTCCGCCCATCTGACGGCCTCGGCCTGGGTGGTGAGCCAGGACCGGCGGCAGGTGCTCATGGCTTACCACAACCTCTATGGCTCCTGGGCCTGGCTGGGCGGCCACGCCGACGGAGAGCGGGACCTGTTGGCCGTGGCCCTGCGGGAGGTCCGGGAGGAGAGCGGACTGTCGAACCTGCGGCCGGTGACATCGGACATCTATTCCCTGGAGATCCTGCCTGTAAGTGGCCATGAGAAGAAGGGCCTCTATATTCCTTCCCATCTCCACCTTAACGTCACCTACTTGCTGGAGGCAGATCCGGCGGAGCCAGTGCGTCAAAAACCCGATGAAAACAGTGCCGTGGGGTGGTTCGGCCTGGAGGAGGCGGTGGCCGTTTCCTCAGAACCCTGGTTCCGGGAGCGGATTTACAAAAAACTTAATGCCAAGCTGTCGTCTTTTTAAAAATACGTCTGAACCGAAACGGCGGGGAGCAAGTGCTCCCCGCCGTTCTTTGCCCTTTGATTGATATTCTTAGGCCACGGACTGTGCCTCGCCGGTTTTCAGCATAGTTTCCATCAAAATTCCATATCCTTTGGTTGGGTCATTCAACAGCACGTGAGTCACAGCGCCCACAAATTTTCCGTCCTGGAGGATGGGGCTGCCGCTCATTCCCTGGACAATGCCGCCGGTGGCCGCGATCAGTTCCGGGTCCGTCACAGACAGCACCAGGTCTCTTCCATCGGCAGAATTCGATACGATCTGTAAAATTTCCACATCATATTCCTGAACGTTATCGCCTTCCACATTGGAGAGGATTACCGCCGGGCCGGTGCGGACCTCCGAGGCTGCCGCCACGGGCAGTGCCTGGGACAGATTTGCGGCAAAGCCGTCGGCTTCCACGGTGCCGAACACGCCGGCGGCAGTGTTGGCAGACAGGGTGCCCAGGTCCTGGGTCAAATCAAAATCGCCCCGCAGCTCCCCGGCCTGGCCGGCGGCGCCCTTTTTCACCGCCTTGACGGTGGAGGGCAGAATGGAGCCGGAGGAAAAGGGCATCAGCTGGGCGGTGTCCACATCGGTGATGCCGTGGCCCAGGGCGCCGAAGGCGCCGCTCTCCGGGTCATAATAGGTCATGGTGCCGATACCGGCCATGCTGTCCCGAATCCAGGCGCCAATGGCATATTGGCCCTGGTCGTTTTGCTGGGGAGAGACAGACAGGGTCACATTTTCGCCGTCCCGCCGGACTTGGAGATCGGTGGCATCGCCGCCGTTTTCCTGCAGGAGCGTCTGGAACTGCTCCGTGGAGGTGACACTGACGCCGCCGCATTTTACAATGACATCGCCGGTCTGGAGGCCGCAGCTTTTGGCGGGCGTGCCGCCGTCGCTGAGCTTTACCACCAGAACGCCCCGGGCGAACAGCTTGATCCCAACGGTGTGGCCCACGGGCACCAGCATCCGGGCGGAGGAGTCACCGCCGGCGGCCCGGGCCGTCACGCCGGCGCCGAAGGGCGCCGCACCGCACAGCAGCACTGCCAGAAGGAGCGCCGCGCCGCCCCGCAGCACGCCTTTTGCTTTTTGAAACGGTTCATACAAATGAAATCACCCCTTTCTCAAACGCAGCCGGCAAACGTTGAAATTTGCCGGCACGCTTATCATCTGCCGCCGGGGTGAAATCAGCCCTTGCAAAAACCGCCAGCGCCGCCATGGTGCTTTTTTGAAACGCACCGGCGGCAGGCCGCAAAACAGGACCCGCAGGCAAATACCTGCGGGTCCTGGAAAAAACGGTCAATCCCGTTTATTGAAAATTTTGAAAATGTCGTCGAAGGGGTCCTCCTCCGCCTCCTGGGGCTTGGGCACGTCCTCCTCCTGCAGGGGCACCGGAGCCGGCGCGCCGTTGGAGGCAGGCTGCTGAGCCGCGGCCATCTTGGGAAGATCGCCCGGCGCCTTGTCAAAGCCGGTGGCAATGACGGTGACGCGGATCTCGTCATCCAGCGTCTCGTCGAAGGTGGCGCCGAAAATGGTGAGGGCGTCGGGATGGACCGCCTGCTGCACCAGGCTGGCAGCCTGTTCCACTTCCTCCAGGCCGATATCCATGGAGCCGGTGACGTTGATAAGGACGCCCTTGGCCCCCTCGATAGAGGTCTCCAGCAGCGGGCTGGAAATGGCCATCTTGGCGGCCTCCTCGGCCTTGCCCTTGCCGGCGGCCCGGCCCACGC
>CATZYY010000038.1 GCA_958426425.1 uncultured Oscillospiraceae bacterium | reverse complement strand
CGAAGGTATCGGCCACGTTGCCGTTGGTGATGAAGCACTTGGAGCCGTTGAGGACGTAGTGATCGCCCTCCAGCACGGCGGTGGTCTGCTGACCGGAGGCGTCGGTACCGGCGTTGGGCTCGGTCAAGCCGAAGGCGCCGATCTTGCGGCCGGACAGCAGGTCGGGCAGATACTTTCTCTTCTGCTCCTCGGTGCCGTGCTCAAAGATGGGGGCGCAGCACAAAGAAGTGTGGGCGGAGACGATAACGGCGGTGGTGCCGCAGACCTTGGCCAGCTCCTCCACACACATGGCATAGGAGAGAACGTCGCCGCCGGCGCCGCCGTACTCCTTGGGGAAATAAATACCCATCATGCCCAGCTTCGCCATCTTCTCCACGGTCTCCATGGGGAAGCGCTCTTCCTCATCGATCTCCTCGGCCAGGGGCTTGACCTCGTTCTCGGCAAACTCCCGGTACATCTTACGGAGCATCAACTGCTCGTTTGTCAGATGAAAATCCATTACCTTTTACTCCTTTACTTCTATGCTGAGGCGGTTTTACTTGGAATAGTCGTAGAAGCCCTTGCCGGACTTGCGGCCCAGCAGACCGCCGCGGACCATCTTCCGCAGCAGCAGGGCGGGACGATACTTGGAATCGCCGGTCTCGTTGTACAAAGTCTCCATAATGGCCAGGCACACGTCCAGGCCGATGAAGTCGCCCAGAGCCAGGGGGCCCATGGGATGATTGGCGCCCAGCATCATGGCCTTGTCAATATCCTCCACAGAGGCAACGCCGGTCTCCACCAGGCCCACAGCCTCGTTGATCATGGGGATCAGGATCTTGTTGACCACAAAGCCCGGAGCCTCGGCCACCTCGACAGGGTCCTTGCCGATTTCCTTGGACAGGTTGTAGATGAAGTCGAAGGTCTCCTGGGTGGTGTTGGCGCCCCGGATGATCTCCACCAGCTTCATGCTGGGCACGGGGTTGAAGAAGTGCATGCCGATGACGGGGTGCTTGAGGCCGTTGCCCATCTCGGTGACAGACAGAGAGGAAGTGTTGGTGGCAAAGATGGTCTCGGGCTTGCACATGGCGTCCAGCTCACCCAGCAGCTCCTTCTTGGTGCCCATGTCTTCCTTGACGCACTCGATGACCAGATCGGCGTCGGCGCAGGCGGACTTCTCCTCCACCAGCACATTGGCCAAGAGAGCGTCCACGGCCTCCTGGGTCATCTTGCCCTTGGCAACACGCTTGGCAAGAGACGCGGCCAGCTTGTCCTTGTGCTTCTGAGCAGAAGCGACGGAACTTGCATACATCAGGGCGGTGTGACCCTTAGCAGCGAAGACCTGCGCGATGCCGCTGCCCATAGTGCCAGCGCCAAAAATAGCAACCTTCATGATAATTCCTCCTGTATGTGTTTTTGTTTTTTGGTTCGGTTTTTACCGTTAGGTACTTCCGTGGAAAAACGCAGGAAAAATGAGAGCAAACGCCGACATTGCCAATTTACTCACAAACTCTATTATAGGTGGCATCCGGTCATTTATCAAGTGTAATTTGCTTTGTAAAGGCCGGTTTTTTGCTTTTTTACACTTCCGACAAAATACTCGTTAAATTTTATACTATTTTGTTAAGGTATTAACAGAAGCCTGCGGGAAAATGCCTGCCGCGCCGCCTCTTTCAGGGGGAATTTCTCATTTACACCGCCCGTTTCCTGTGGTAGAATAGGCGGGACACCACAAGAGCTTGTGGAATTTGACGATTTCACCGCCGGAGGACCGGGAGGCGCTCCCCTCCCCTGCCCTGCCGGCGGCACGGACCTGGGAGGTCACTTTATGCGGATGCGGAAAAAGAAGAATCTGATCCCCCGGATGGAGCGCTGCGGCGACCGTCTGATCCGGGATCCCTATGACCGGCAGGGCCGGTGGCGGGAGCTGATGCCTCAGGCCAAGGAGATCTGGCTGGAGCTGGGCTGCGGCAAAGGCCGCTTCACCGCCGGTATGGCTGCGGAACACCCCGACGTATTGTATTTGGCGGTGGAGATGGTGCCGGACGCCATGGTGGTGGCCATGGAGCGCTGCGTCAACGCCGGACTTACCAATACCTTCTTTGTGGACGCCAACGCCGATCAGCTGCCTGCCTTTTTCGCCCCTGGGGAGATCGACCGGATCTTTATTAACTTCTGCGACCCGTGGCCCAGCAACCGCCACGCCAAGCGGCGGCTGACCCACGGCAACTTCCTGCGGCTGTACCGACAGGTGCTGAAGGAGGGCGGACAGATTCATTTCAAGACCGACAACGCGCCCCTGTTTGAATTCTCCGTGGAGGAGCTGCCCCGGTTCGGCTTTGAACTGTCGGAGGTGACCCGGGACCTGCACGCGAACGGCCCTGTGGGCATCATGACCGACTATGAGGCCAAGTTCTATGACCTGGGGCAGCCCATCCACCGCTGCGTGGGCACCATGGTGCCCTGGGTGGAGCCCTTCCCCACCGACATCAAGACCGTGAAAAATCGGTGGCTGGACACCTTCGCCGCCGTTGTGTCTGAGGAGGATCTGGGAAAGAGGGTTCTGGCCGCAGGCAACTATCTCTGGCACCTCTTTTCCTGGGAGCTGGTGCCCCATTTGACTGGAGAGGCCGCCAAAGCGGCCCTGGCGGAACACGCCGGGGAGGAGATGTACCTCTTTTATTATGAGTATCCGCCGGAGGGCACGCCCCTGGTGCGTCCGGTAACGCTGGAGGAGCTGACAGCTCTGCCCTCTGACCAGGGGGGCATCCAAGGCTCCGACTGGTACGTGGTGGACAAGGACTTCACCTGGACCTATGCCCAGACTCATGAGGACGAGTGCGGTCCCTACTTCTGCCGTTGTCCGGAAGAAAAATCAGAAACCTGATTAAAAAAGACGGCCTTTCCACATTGGAAAGGCCGTCTTTCATTTACCTGCAAAGCTCACGGAACCGCGTTGTTTCTGCGCCGTGCAAAAGGAGGCGCCGGGTTTTGAAACTCTGCAAAAAAACAGCGCCCCCGATTGGGGGCACTGTCTGTGCGCAGTATGCAAAACCGCTGCTTACGCCTTCTTGGCGATCTCGGTCAGCTGGGTGAACGCAGCGGGATCGCTGATGGCCAGCTCGGAGAGCATCTTGCGGTTGATCTCGATGCCGGCGGTCTTCAGACCGTGCATGAAGGTGGAGTAGTTCATGCCGTTGAGCTTGCAGGCGGCAGAGATCCGGGTGATCCACAGAGAACGGAAGTCGCGCTTCTTCAGCCGGCGGCCGGTGTAGGCGTAGCTGAGGGACTTCATCACCGCCTGGTTGGCAACGCGGAAATGCTTGGACTTGGAACCCCAGTAGCCCTTGGCCATCTTCAGGGTTTTATTTCTTCTCTTGCGCGTCATCATCGCGCCTTTGACTCTAGCCATTGTAAAAGCCTCCTATTTGAAACGTCTCGTATCTTACTTGTAGGGGATCATCTTGCGGACGGCGTCCATGTTGGTAACATCCGCATAACCGCCGGCGCGCAGACGACGAGTGCGCTTGGTGTCCTTCTTGGTCAGGATGTGGCTCTTAAAGGCCTGGGCGCGCTTGACCTTGCCGGTCTTGGTCAGGTTGAATCTCTTTTTGCACCGCTGTGGGTCTTCAGTTTCGGCATCGTAATAGCTCCTTCCGTGTGTTGAAAATCTCAGATCTTATTTGTTAGGCTTGGGAGACAGGAAGATGGACATCATCCGGCCCTCCAGCTTGGGGGCCTTGTCCAGATTGGCGGTCTCGGCGCATTGCTCTGCAAAGCGCTCCAGCAGGTCCCGGCCAATGTCGGTATGCGCCATCTCACGGCCCCGGAAACGAACGGACACTTTGACCCGGTTGCCGTCGGCGATGAACTTCTGCGCGTTCTTGAGCTTCGTGTTGAAATCTCCAACGTCGATGCCCGGGGACATCCGGATCTCCTTGATCTCCACCACATGCTGGTTCTTTTTGGCCTCTTTTTCCCGCTTGCTCTGCTCGAACCGGAACTTGCCGTAATTCATCAGCTTGCACACCGGGGGAACGGCCTGGGGAGAGATCTTCACCAAGTCCAGACCCTGCTCATCGGCGATCTTCAGCGCCTCCGCCGCGGACATGATGCCCAGCTGCTCGCCCTGTTCTCCGATCAGACGGATCTCCCTGTCGCGGATATCCTCGTTCAGTTCATGCACTAACTTAGCTATGGTCGAAGCACCTCCATTCAAAAATCACAAAACGCGGATACCATCCATGGCATCCGCGCAACAACAAACCACCCATGCGGCGGTTTGATAACGACGTTGTTGACCTCTTTGCCTTGGGCGGGAGGTGAGGCGGATGCGATCAGCCTTCTTTGTTTTGCTGGTTTAGTATATCAGTCTCTTTTCCATTTGTCAACCACAATTTTTTCTTGTTAGGTGAATAATTTTCCTGTTTCCGGCCAGAATACTTCCGTACTCAAACAGGCGAAAGGAGGTGCCTCCATGCAGAACGACAACAACCAGAAGGAAAACCGCAGTCAGAATCAGAAGGAAAACCGCAGTCAGAATCAGAAGGAAAACCGCAACCAGAAGGAGAACCGCAAGTAAGACTTCCTTCCCCTCTCTGACCGTAAACGCATGCGCCCGGAGGCTGAGCCTCCGGGCGCTGCCGTTTTTTCCTGAAGGATTCCGGGGCGTTCCGCATCCAGATGCCCCTCTGTTCCCGCGGCGGGACCGTTACAGCCGGAAACGGCCCTCAGCGGCGGAGGAACTGGATATTGGCGTCCACCTTGGTAGTGGTGCCGTCACCGATGCCGGCAATGGGACAGCTGCTGGAGAACTGCCAATAGTCCATCTGATAATACAAAGTGGGATACAGCTTTTCCGAAGAGGCACTCTTATACTCAGGGTACCAGCTCAGGTACGGCTCCAGGGCCCCCTGATCGTACTTGATGTAGCTGACGTACTGTCCGGCGTAAACCATGGCGTCGTAACCGGCCTCCTCGATCCGCCGACAGAAGGCGATGGCACAGGCGGTGGCCATCTCCGGCGTGGTGCCGTAGACCCGGTAGGTGGAATCGTGCATCTCCCAGTCGTAGGCCACGGGGCCGTTGATCTCATGGCCCTCCAGGAGGCTCAGTACGAACTCCGCCTCCTCAATGGCCTCCTCCACGGTGATGGCCTGGGCGAAGAAGTACACGCCGGTCTCAATGCCGGCGGCCATGGCGCCGTCGATATTCTGCTTATAGAAGGCGTCGGCGTTGAGGCTGCCGGTGGAATACCCCCGCAGGCCAATACGCACCATGGCAAATTCCACGCCGTCGCGGCGGACGGCCTCCCAATCGATGGTGTTGTTCTCACACTCCCGGTTCTGGTAAGCGGACACATCGATGCCGAAACGGGTGTCAAAGTCCCGGCCCACGTACTCCAGGCGGCCCGGATGCTCCGTGCTCCAGACAAAGTCTCCCTGTCCCAGGCGGTTTTCCTCCACGCCTTCATAAATAGGGATCTGCTGATTGCTGTATGTGATGTACTGCCCGGTAGTCGGAGAGGGCGTATAGACCTCACTGGGCTGGATGCCGGGGCCTGTCGGGGTGTCCGGCGTCTGGGGACCGGAGGGATTCTCCGTTCCCTCTGAGACCTCCACCACAGTCAGCTCCACATTGCTGAGGTTCTGGATGGCACCCCGCACCTCCACATTCTCCAGCACCACGGCGCCGGAGACGCCCGGCGCCAGGATCAGGTCGCCGCTCACCGTCAGGTCCTTTAAGTAGGCGCCCTCCACGGCGTTGATCATCAAAGTGCCCTGGATCTCACCGGAGTAGACAGTGGTCTCCTGTCCCAGGGTGTCGATCATGTTATTGAGGATATTGACGATCTCCGCCCGGGTGATGTTCTCCGTGGGGCGGAAGCGGCCGTCGGCGCAGTCGGTGATGTAGCCCCGGGCGGTCATCTCCGCCACCGGCGCCTGGGCATAGGCGGCCACATTGGCGGCGTCGGTGTAAGGCAGCGCCGTTGAAGCGCCGGTGATACCGAAGGCCCGTGCAATCATGGTCACCGCCTGCTGGCGGGTAATGGGGTTTCCGGCCAGAGCTTTACCATCGTTGCCCAGATACACACCGGCGGCGTGGAGCTTCAGAATCTCGCTCTCCCAGTAGGTGCCCACAGCGTCGGAAAAAGTCCCAGTGGGAGAAATGGCCTGGAACTTCAAAAACCGATCCAGAATCCCGGCAAAGGCTCCTCTGGTGATGCTGTTATCGGGGCGGAAGGTGCCGTCCTCATAACCCTGGATGATGCCGTACTCTCCGCTCCACTTATCGATGGCGCTCTCGGCCCAGTGGCCGGTGGTATCCGTAAAGGCGGCAGCACCCGCCGGCAGAGACAATCCTGCCGCCAGCGCCAATGCGGTCAGCGCCGCTGCGATGCGTTTTCCTCTCATGGCTGATGATTTCCTTTCGTCAGAATTCGACGTGATACGCCTGAAAAAAGGCCTCCAAACACTGGGGGCCGTATATTCGGTTTACATATTACCATATTCTTTTGGAGCATGTCAACCGCGCAGGGCCATTCGGCAGAGATTTCCGTCCCCGCGCCACAAAAATGCCGCCCGCGCTTTCACGCGGGCGGCTTTTCTTATTCCACCGTGACGGATTTGGCCAGGTTCCGGGGCTTGTCGATATCACAGCCCCGCTGCAGCGCGCCCCACAAAAGCTCCGCTTTTGCGGGGACCCCGCATGGGACTCAAATCGTCCGACGTGAATTCGGCCGATTTCAAGGGTTTGCTCCGCAAACCGCTTGACGCGCCATTTGGCGCGCTGTGGCGCTGCCGCCTTCGTGGTTCACTCCACCGTGACGGACTTGGCCAGGTTCCGGGGCTTGTCGATGTCGCAGCCTCTTTGCAGTGCCACGTAGTAGGAAAACAGCTGCAAAGGCACCACGCCCAGGGAGGGCTGAAGCACCGGATGCACCTCCGGCACCGCGATGACGCAGTCGGCGGTCTTGGCCATCTTCTCCCGGAAGGTATCGGTGGTCAGGGCCAAAACCTCTGCGCCTCGGGCCTTTACCTCCACCACATTGCTCATGGCCTTGTCGAACAGCGGCCCGTAAGTGCCCAGGGCCACCACCAGGGTCCCCTCCTCGATCAGGGAGATGGTGCCGTGCTTAAGCTCGCCGGAGGCGTAGGCCTCGGAGTGGATGTAGCTGATCTCCTTCAACTTCAGGGACCCCTCCAGACCCATGGCGTAGTCCAGGTTCCTGCCGATAAAGAAGATGGAGCTGTGGTTGAAGTACCGGGAGGCGAAATAGGGGATGTCCTCCGTGTGTTCCAGGAAGGTCTGCATCAGATCCGGCAGAGTCTGGATCTGGGAGACCAGAGTATCGTACTCCTTGGGGTCCACCGTGCCCAGCTTCTCCGCCAGATACAGACCCACCAAATCCATCAGCACCAGCTGGGTGGAGTAGGCCTTGGTGGTGGCCACGGCGATCTCGGGACCGGCCCAGGTGTAGAGCACGTCGTCGGCCTCCCGGGCAATGGAAGAGCCCACCACATTGACGATGGCCAGTGTCCGGCCGCCCCGGCGCTTGGCCTCCCGCATGGCGGCCATGGTGTCCAGGGTCTCGCCGGACTGGCTGATGACGATGACCAGGGTCTTCTCGTCCACCAGGGGGTCGCAGTAGCGGAACTCACTGGCCAGCACCACCTCCACCGGGCGGCGCATCAGCTTTTCCCAGTTGTACTTGCTGACCATGCCCACATGGTAGCTGGATCCGCAGGCGATGACAAAGATCCGGGAGATGTCCCGGACGTATTCCTCCGTCAGGTGCAGATCGTCCAGCACCACGCGGCCGTCCCGGATGCGGGGGGAGATGGTCTTTCGGATGGCCTCCGGCTGCTCCATGATCTCCTTGAGCATGAAGTGGGGGTATCCCCCCTTCTCCGCCGCGGACACGTCCCAGTCCACCTGGGACCGCCGCTTCTCCACCGGCACCAGCTCGTCGTCAAACACGTCCACCGTATCTGCCGTGAGAACGGCGATCTCCCCGTCTTCCATATAGCTGACGGTACGGGTGTATTTCAGCACCGCCGTCACGTCGGAGGCGATGAAATTGCTTCCCTCCCCATAGCCGATGATCAGGGGGCTGTCCTTTCGAGCGGCGATCAGAGCATTGGGATAGTCGGCGCAGATGATGCCCAGGGCGTAGGACCCCTCGATCCGGCGCAGGCAGCGGCCCACGGCCTCCAGCATGTTGTGGCACTCATTGTAATGGAATTCCAGCAGCTGGGCCACCACCTCCGAATCCGTGTCGGACTGGAAGGTGACGCCCTGCTTGAGCAGGTGCTCCTTGAGCTCCATATAGTTTTCAATGATGCCGTTGTGGACCAGGGCGATCTGCCCATTGGCGCTGACGTGGGGGTGGGCGTTGACGTCATTGGGCTCCCCGTGGGTGGCCCAGCGGGTGTGTCCGATGCCCAGCGTACCCTCCAGATCGGCGCCGCCGTGAATCATGTCTGAGAGCACCTGGAGACGGCCCTTGGCCTTGCGCACCTGGAGCCCGCGGCTCTCGGAGCGCACCGCCACGCCGGCAGAGTCATAGCCCCGGTATTCCATCCGGGCAAGGCCCTCCAGCAAGATAGGCGCCGCGGGTTCGCGCCCTACAAATCCAATAATTCCGCACATATAATCAATGTTCCTCCTGAAATATCAATCTGCATGAGACGCCGCCGCGCAGCCGGCCAGCGTCCGCTCCGGGGTTACGGTCCCTTTGTTCCGCGGTCGCCCGCGTATTTTCCAGACCGTATCACGCGCCCCCGGGCGCGGAGGGGCATCCGCCGAGTGGTTCGATACTCCCCTCTCCTCGTCATCCTGTAAAGCTATTTGGCATTACAGGACCAGGCGCTATTGATGGGGCAGCCCCATAATCCTCCTTTCCTTCTGCGCTGTTGGTGAGATATGAAAACGCCCCTGTGGGGGCCTATCTCCGTATGAAAACCCTTGCCGGAGCCATACTATCCGGCAGGAGGTGACCGCCTGTGATGACCGCCTTTTCCCGTGCCTGCATCCTCTACTTCCTCATTATGATCGGCCTGAGGCTCATGGGCAAACGGCAGATCGGCGAGCTGGAACCCAGCGAGCTGGTGCTGACCATGATGATCTCGGACCTGGCCACTGTCCCCATGCAGGACTTTGGCATCCCGCTGCTGGCGGGCGTGGTGCCGATTCTCACGCTGCTGTCCCTATCCTTACTGTTAAGCCAATTATCTTTACACCACTTGCGGCTTCGAGCGCTCATCTGCGGCACGCCGGCAATTCTCATTTCCAAGGGCCGCATCCAGCAGGATGTTATGCGGAAGAATCGCTACACCCTGGACGAGCTGCTGGAGGAACTGCGGGAGCAGGGCTACAGTAAGATTGAAGACGTGAAATACGCGGTACTGGAAAACTCCGGTCAGCTGTCGGTCTTTCCCTGGACGGCCCAGCAGCCTCCCACGGCCCAACAGATGGGCCTGGAGCTGCAGGACGACGTGACGCTGCCAACGGTCCTCATCAACGACGGCCGGCTTCTGCGGCAAAACTTAACCGCATGTGGTCGGGATGAGCAATGGCTGAAAAAACAGCTGTCCCGGGAAAAGGCCGCCTCTCCCCGGGAGGTCTTTCTCATGACCCTAGACGAGGACGGCACCGTATTCTGCGTAAAAAAGGAGCAGGCGCCATGAGAGCATATTGGAAGCCCCTGGCGGTGCTGGGTGCCATTTTGGCCTTTGCCCTGTGGAACGGGGCCGCCATGACCGGCCACACGGACCGCTGGCGGGACCAGATCCAGCAGGCGGACGCCCATGCCCAGGCGGGAAACTGGAGCGAAGCTATGGCCATTCTGACAGACAGCTACACCGACTGGTCCGAAAATCAGACCTATCTCCACATCGTCACAGAGCACGACGCCGTAGACGACGCCGAGGCCATGTACCGGCGGGCCATGGCTTTCGCCGCCACCCGGGAGACCACGGAGTTCCGGGCGGAACTGGCGGATCTGCGGGATCAGCTGCGTCTGCTGGCGGAAATGGAGCGATTCAACGTGAAAAATATCCTCTGACCGTCAGCGGTTGTCGGCCAGCAGCTTGTTCAGCTCCGCCATGAAGGTGTCGATGTCCTTGAACTGGCGGTACACGGAGGCAAAGCGCACATAGGCCACCTGGTCCACGGTCCGCAGACGCTCCATCACCTTCTCGCCGATGGCCTCGGTACTGATCTCCCGGTCCATGGAATTCTGCAGGTCCTGCTCAATCTCCGCGGCGATCTTCTCCAGCTCAGCCAGAGGCACAGGCCGCTTCTCGCAGGCCCGGATCATGCCGCCCAGGACCTTGCGCCGCTCAAAGCTCTGGCGGCTGCCGTCCTTTTTCACCACCACCATGGGCAGGCTCTCCACCGTCTCATAGGTGGTGAAGCGCTTGGCGCAGGACAGGCACTCCCGCCGGCGGCGGATGCTGTTGTTCTCATCGGCGGGACGGGAATCGATGACCTTGCTCTCACTGTATCCGCAAAACGGGCATTTCATGACAGACCTCCGATTATCACCGGCAAGCGGGCCGGTGGTTTTGGTTCCGGGCTGGAGACATTATACCATACCCATCCCCAATATGGTATACATAATTTCACTGTCCGCCATCTTTTTCCCGGGATTTTCACAAAACCGGCCGCTCCCGGCTGTCAAATGCCCATACCAGATACCGCTCGCCCCGGATTCGGCAGGGCCGGGCAAAGCAGAACATGCCGGTCAGGGGCATGGGCCGTCGGGGGGCGTAGGGCAGCGCCAGCAGCAGCGTCTCCCCCTCCCGCCGCCACAGGGCGCCCTCCGTGCCCTGCAGCTGCCGCCGCAGGCCCGGGGAGTGAAACACGGCATTCTCCAGCGGTGTCCAGTCCATCTCCTGCTCCGGCTGCGCCGCCGGGCGCACCTCCCCCCGCAGCAGCCGCCCCGCCGGGGCGGTCAAGCGGTGGGAAAAACGGCGGCGGATCATGCCCGCTCCACCCTGGGGCTCCAGAACCCCCAGTCGCAGCTCTCCCCGGTCTCCCACCGCCCAGGCGCACCAGAGCCCCTCTCCCGGCAGGGTACAGCGGACGGCAAAGCAGGTGTACAGCGCCTCCCGCTCCGCCGTCAGCTCGCCTACGGTCTGGTCCTTCCACACTACCGGAAACTTGTCCATACCCCTGCCCCTTTCCAGAAAAAATGCCCGCCTGGGCCATTCTATGCACAGGCGGACATGAATATACGGGCTTGGCTTATGCCACGGTGTAGCTGCCCCGGACCAGCAGCTTGGTGGTGGCGGCGGTGGCCTTGACACCCCGGCCCTCCACCGTCATCATGTACAGGTGGTTCTGCACCAGGGCGGCGCCGTTTGACAGGGTGGAACCGGCGCTCTCGTCGATGAGCCCCGGAGTAGAGGGCGCCACACAGGAGGCGGTGCCCACCCGCAGCATTACCTCGCAGCCGATGTCCCCGGTGAGGACTTGTCCGCTGGAGAGGGTCACAACTGTAAAGGTAGATGCCATTACACTTCCTGCAGAGCCGGCCTGTCCGCCGCCCATCTGCTGCACAATCTGACTGTTGCGCTGGGCAATCTTCTCGTCCACCTTGTCCATGATCTGCCCCAGGAAGGTGTCGTTGAGGTAGCTGAGCGTCACCAGCGGGTCCTGGGAGGACCCGGCCTCCGCCGCCAGGGAAATGGTGCAGTTGAGGGACAGGCTCAGAGCCAGCAGCACCGTCATCCGCAAAAACCAGCGATTCTTCTTCATATGTACCATCCTTTCCGCCCGACGCCGGGCCTGTCCGCGTTTGCGGCCGGACACCGCCGCGCCGGAGCGGCGCGTATTCTCAGGTCCCCCTGAAAAGGGGTCGCCCTTTTCAGGGGAACCAGCTCTCAGACCAACTGGTCGTGGGGCAGTCCGAAGCTCACCGCGATGGCCAGGTCCACCTTTTCCATCACACCTTCCTCCACATGGCCCATTTTCTCCCGCAGCCGCTTTTTATCCAGGGTCCGTACCTGCTCCAGCAGGACGATGGAATCCCGGCTCAGGCCGCAGCTCTGGTCCACGGGAAGGTCGATATGTGTGGGCAGCCGGGCCTTCCCGGTCTGGGAAGTGATCGCCGCCGCGATGACGGTGGGGCTGTAACGGTTTCCGGTGTCGTTTTGAATGATCAGGACCGGCCGGACGCCGCCCTGCTCACTGCCCACCACCGGGGAGAGATCGGCATAGTAAATATCGCCGCGCTTGACACTCGTATCCACAAAGTTCACACTCCGCCGAAATGAAGTACCCGTCACCGGACCTGTCGTCCGGTGAGGCCACTTTCATTCTCCCACGCGCAATCGGAATTTATACTCCGTCAGCTGGGCAAAATTCCGGCGTCCTCGCCCCGCACTATCCTATGCGGCGGCGGTGTGAATGGTGCCTTTACTGGAGCCTTAGAGTTCTCTCCACCACCTGCCCGTCCCGCAGGTATACCCGGGGCACCCGCTTGCTGACGGCGCAGAGCAGTTCATAAGAAATGGTGTCCAGCATCTCCGCCAGGCGGTCCACACTCTGCCGCCGGCCGAAAATCTCCACCTCACTGCCCACCTTCACTTCAGTAAGGCCCGTCAGGTCCACCATGGTCATGTCCATACAGATCCGGCCCCGGATGGGGGCGGGCCCCTGGTCCGTCACCACGGACAGGCGGTTGGACAGCCCCCGGAACAGTCCGTCGGCATAGCCGATGGGCAGCACGCCGATGCGGGTCTTCCCCTGGGTCCGGTAGGTGCGGCCATAGCTGATATCTGTATCCGGGTCGAAGATCTTGATGGTGGAGACGCTGGACTTCAGCGCCATCACCGGCCGCAATCCCAGCCGGGCCGCGTCGGCGCCCACGCCGTACAGGGCGATGCCGGGGCGGACCATGTCCAGATACATCTCCGGATACCGGGCCAGAGCGCCGCTGTTGGCGCAGTGGCGGATGGGGAAGGTCCTTCCCTTTTCCGCCAGGGCGTCCAGCACTTTCATGAACAGGGCGAACTGGTCCCGGGTATAGGCCTCGCACGCCGGCTGGTCTTCGTCGGAGACGGCAAAGTGGGTGAAGATGCCCTCCGCCTCCAGCCCCGGCAGGGCGCAGGAGGCGGCAATGGCCGCCACGCCGCCTTCAAAGTGGCCGCCCCGGACCAGAAACCCCAGCCGGGACATGCCGGTGTCCACCTTGATGTGGACCTTCAGGGTCCCGCCGCACCCGACGGCGGCGGCGCTGTATTCCTCCGCCTTGGCCTGGGCGGACACCGCCTGGGTGATGCGATACCGGATCAGCTCCGGCACCATCTCCGGCGGGGTGTGTCCCAGAATTAAAACAGGGGCGCTGATGCCGCCGTGGCGCAGCTCCCGGGCCTCGTCCAGGCTGGACACCGCCAGGTAGTCGGCCCCCAGCTTCTCCAGGTGCTCCGCCACCTGGATGGCGCCGTGGCCGTAAGCGTCGGCCTTCACCACCCCTAGGTACCGCACGCCGCTTCCCGTCAGTTCCCGGGCCCGGCGGTAGTTGTGAGCCAAGGCGTCCAGGTCGATCTCCGCCCAGGTGCGCCGCAAAATACTCTCTTCCATACTTGTTGGGTCACCTTCTGACTGTATGTGCCTCTCAGGCGGCGGGGGATGCCTCCTGTCCCGCCTGATCGCCGGGGTCCATTGTATCATAAAAGGAAAAGCCCGTAAAGTCCGCCGTCAAAATGATTTCATCCTCCACGGCGATCTCTCCCCGGGCCGGGGTGCCGTCGGCGGTATTCAGCCACAGTGTGGAGAGGATTTTCCCGTCCTGGGGCCCGCTCTGGTCCACGGTCAGCCGCAGGCAGGGGATCTCGTTCCACTCCTCGGTGTTCTCCTCCAGCAGCCATCCGTCCCGCAGGGCACTCATGAGACGGGGCAGACATGCCATGGGGCTCACCTCCTGGGCGCTCAGGGTCCCGGCTCCCAGGCACAGGTCCTCGTATTCCAGGGACAGTTCCTCCCCGGTGATCACCGCCCGGACCCCGGCAATGGTCTCCGGCGACAGTACCTCCACCGTGGTCTCCCCGCCGGGCACGTATTCGCACAGGACCTCCGTCTCCCACAGCTGCTCCCCTTCACTCCAGGTGACGGCGGCCTCCATGGTGCAGCCCGTCATGTTCATGTACGGCGCCCGCAGCGCCGCGGCATCCGCCGTCTTCTCCCCGCCTCCGCCGCCGGCGCAGCCGGCCAGCAGCAGGCACAGGGTCATCATTGGTACGCACATCCACTTGCGCACCGAGCCAAACCTCCGTTACTCTAAAATCTCCCGGAAGGCCTCCGGCAGGGCGGACACCACATCCTCCGGAGCGGTGCCGTAGGCGGTGAGCCGACCCTCCGCGATCTCCCCGGCCCGTCCGTGGAGCCACACGGCTCCGGCCGCCGCCTGGACCGCCGTGGCCCCCTGGGCCAGCAGGGCGGCGATGAGGCCCGTCAGCACGTCCCCGCTGCCTCCCTTGGCCAGGGCGGAGGTGCCGGTGGTGTTCACCAGCACGTTGCCCGCCGGCGCGGCCGTCACGGTCCGGTGGCCCTTGAGCACCAGCACGCAGCCATGGGCGGCAGCGAAGGCCCTGGCGGACCCCACCCGGTCCCCGCCGGACAGGTTCCCGCCCATCCGGGCGAACTCCCCGTCGTGGGGCGTCAGGATGGTGACCCGGCCCCGCCGGGCATCCAGTACATCCATATGCCCCTCCAGAGCGTTTATGCCGTCGGCGTCCAGCACTACCGGGCATTCCGCCTCCGCCAGCAGCTGTCTTGCCAGCTCCGCCGCCTCTTTCTCCCGGCTCAGGCCCGGACCCAGCGCCAGCACATCGCAGTTCTTCAGCCGCTCCCGCAGCGCCTCCAGGGCTTTGCGGGACAGGGCCCCGTGCTTATCCTCCAGCGGGAAGGGCATGGCGCCGGTGCACTTGGCGGCCTCCACGGCCCAGATGGCCTTGGGCACCCCCAGGTACACCAGCCCGGCGCCGCCCCGAAGAGCGGCGGAAGCCGTAAGATACGGCGCGCCGGTGTAGCCCACGGCGCCGCCCACCACCAGCACCTTGCCGAAGGTGCCCTTGTGGCCGTCGGCCCGCCGCGGGGGCAGGGCCGCCCGGACAAAGTCCCACTCCACGGTCTGGACCGGGCAGACAAGGCCCCGGACCAGGTCACGGGGAATGCCGATATCGATGACGTCCACTCTCCCGGAATACAGGGCACCATCCCCCACCGCCTGCCCGATCTTGGGCAGGGTGAAGGTCACGGTCCTTTCCGCCCGGACGGCGGTGCCAAGAATGCGGCCTGTGTCCGTCTCCACACCGCTGGCAATATCGGCGGCCGCCACGGCCCCCCGCCCCCGGTTCATCCAGTCGATGGCGGCGGCCCAGGCACTGTCCGGGGCGATGGGCCGGCTGAGGCCCACGCCGAACAAAGCGTCCACACACACGTCCGCCCCCAGCACGAAGCGCCGCTGACCGGCGTCCGACGGGTCGAAGGCCTCCAGCTCCACACCGCACTCACTGAGGCGGCTCGTCTCCTCCAGGGCGTCAGGGGTCAGCTTTTCGTAGCTGCCCACCAGGAAGACCCGGACCCGGACGCCCTTTAAAAAGAGGTGCCGGGCGGCGCCGATGCCGTCCCCGCCGTTGTTCCCCGCGCCGCACAGCACCGCCGCCGTGCACCGGCCCGGACGGTCCGGCAGCAAGTCCAGGGCCGCGTCGGCCACGGCCTTGGCCGCCCGCTCCATCAGGTCCATGGAGGGGATGCCCCGGTCAATGATGGCGGTTCGGTCCAGTTCCTTCATCTGGGCGGATGTGGTCAATTTCATAGATGGCACCTCCGTTTTCTCTGCTGTCCCCATTATAAAAAACCGCGGTTTCCTTTGCAATCCCCGTTTTCAGGCAAAACTTGGCGGGATGGGGATTTTTCTCTTGCATTTCCCGGTTTTCTGTGCTATAAGTGTTAATTGTATCAGCGATGAACGGGAAAATGACCGCGAAACGCCGCCAAGAGAGGGTCGGTCACCGGCTGCAAGCCGACCTGCGGAACGCCCGGCCTGGTTCGCCCGGGAGCCGCCGTGGAGACACGGACGGGTGCCCTCCGTTACCGGGGCGTCAAGTGCGCGCGGAGCCTCCGCGCGAATCTGGGTGGTACCGCGGAAGCCTTGCCTTTCGTCCCAATGGGGACGGAGGGCTTTTTTTGTTGTCCGGCCGCCCTTTCCCCTCACATTTAAAATCCGCGATAAAGGAGTTAACAGGCATATGAAAGAACAACTGGAAGCCATTCGCAAACAGGCTCTGGCGGACTTTGCCGCCGCCGGCGACGCCGCCGGGCTGGACGCCCTGCGGGTGAAGTACCTGGGCAAGAAGGGCGAGCTGACGGCCCTTTTAAAGCAGATGGGCAAGCTCTCTCCCGAGGAGCGGCCCGTTATGGGTCAGCTGGCCAACACCGTCCGGGCCGACCTGGAATCCGCTCTGGAGAGCCGGGCCGCCCAGCTGGAGGAGGCCGCCCTGGAGCAGCGGCTCAAGGACGAGGCCATTGACATCACCATCCCCGGAAAGGCCCCCAAGCTGGGCCGCCGCCATCCCATGTACCAAGCTCTGGACGAGATCAAGGACATCTTCATCTCCATGGGCTTCACCGTGCTGGACGGACCGGAGGTGGAGCTGGCGGAGCTGAACTTTGACCGGCTCAACGCCGACGAGGGCCACCCCTCCCGGGACTGGTCCGACACCTTCTATTTTGACGAGGACAGCCGGGTGATGCTCCGCTCCCAGACCAGCCCCATGCAGGTCC